>CBDVDO010000212.1:0-3633 GCA_965372765.1 uncultured Anaerolineales bacterium | reverse complement strand
CCAGCCCCTCCCCGCCGCCTTTTGCCTGGACAGAGAGCGGAGCAGTTATTATCAGAAGCAGGATTAAGAAAGTCAGGGTTCTTTTCATGTGTAAAGAGGCAAGGTTTATTTTGTTCAACTGCAAGGATCTACACTTATTATCAGGAAGGTGAGTTTACTCCAGCCAGAGATCATCATCCAAATTTAAATTATCCAGCTCAAAATCGTCCTGGTCATAATCATCCTGAGTGTAATCATAATCATCCAGAATGTATTCTTCCTGATCTGAAAAAGGCATATTAAACATGGACAAATTCACACCCTCTTCCAAGAAATCGAGCCTTTCCAGGGCTTGCTGGATGAGCTCAACTTCATCCTCGCTGACTTCGCCATCTAGCAGCTGATGGATTGCAGGACCTGCGTCTTCTCCCCCAATTTTGGACAGTGCCCAAATTGAAGCCCCGCGGATTTCAGGAAGATCATCCAGCAGATCCAGGATAACCGGGACTGCATCTTCCAGGAGTAATTCCCCACAGGCTCGGACGGCTTCCAACCGGACCTTTGGAGAAGTGTGCTGGAGATGGTCAAACACCATTTCACTATACTGGTGATCAAAAGACCGGCCCATGGCAAAAATCGCGCTGGCGATCCAATCCTCGTTTACATTATCGTATGCCTCAAGGATATGTTTATCGACTTCAGGGCGGGAAGAATAGCTGATGGCTTCCAATGCCCGGCGTTGAACCTGAGAAGGTTGATCGCTTTCCAGGATTTGCAGTAATTTTTCCTCTATTTGAGTTTTTATTTCAGCGCTGATTTTATCCAGCTCCCCCCGGTAAATATACTTTCCCAAAACAGCGGTGGTCACTGCCCGGACGTCAACACAATCCTCTTCATCCAGGACAGATAAAAAGAAAGGGATAAGATCATCGGTATCAAATATTTCAATAGCCCGGGTCGCAAAGAAACGCACCTGGTCATCCAAATCCTTTAGCCCGACACGAAAGATCGGTTCAAAAGTCAGCAGGTTGTTGGTATCTGTCAGCTGTTCCAGGTCATCAATTAACGCTCTGCGCCGTTCAACATTCACATTTTCCCAGATGCCTGCCAGCTGAGAAAGACTATCCGGATTGATATCAGACAACCGGTAGAGAAGGAGAGGATCAAGAATCTGATCTTCATCGAGCAAGGCCGTTAAGACCTCGTCAAAAGGGATATCTTCCAGGGGAGAAAAAAGCGGCTCTTCCATTAGGGTAATTGTACAGGTGAAGTGAAATCCAGGATATTAAAGTAGATTAACAGCAGCACAACAATAATAAAACCTGCCGCGTTAACAACATTCTGAACATTCTGGGAAACCCGTTTGCCGACAATCAGCTCAGGCAGTACAAACAAAATTCTGCCTCCGTCGAGGGCTGGTATAGGCAGCAAATTTAACACACCCAGTGAGATGGTGATCGACACCACAAATAACAGCACATTAATCGTTGAAGATGTTCCAGGCAGCAGCTGCCCCTCCTTGGCTCCTTCGTAAATATCATACATACCTTTGTAGCCAACCGGACGACCGACCTCTTCCCCTGTGCCCCTGATCAGCTGTCCCGGCAATTTCATCACGGCGATGCTGTGCTGACCTGTTGCGGAAATACCCAGCGGAAGGGCCTGGTACCAGCTAATCTCCCTGACCGGGCTGGTCATAACGATCCCAATTGCGCCTTGATTTTCAGGAGGGTTTTCTCTGGGTACCAGGGAAATCAGGTCAATATTGCCATCACGCTGGTATTCAATTTGAATTTCCTCACCCAGGTTGGCATAAATTTCACCTCTCAGTGCTTCATAACTGTCCGTCTCAATCTCGTTTATGCTGAGGATATGATCTCCAGGTAAAAGACCAGCTTCCTGGGCAGGTGAGTTCTGAGCGACTTCCTGGACCTCGATAACACTCATATCAGGAACACCCAGCTGAGTGAACACCACCGAATAGATCACCACAGCTGCCAGCAGATTCATTATCGGTCCTGCAAGGTACACACCTATTCGTACCAGCGGTTTTGAAGAAGCCAGGCCGCCTTCAACTTCCGGTTGGCTTTCACCCAGTGGTTTTACAAATCCACCCAAAGGGATCCAATTAAGGGTATATTCTGTACCCCGGAATTCAAACAATTTGGTAATCCTGGGCGGAAAACCAATCCCAAACTCTTCAACCTTCACGCCAAAAATAAGGCAGGCTAAAAAATGTCCTACCTCATGCAGGATTATCAGAGAAGCCAAGACACCAATAAACTGTAAAATGTTAATAATCATAAGGTTTTCCATTAAATCTTTACTACTGTTTATACTTCATTTTGCCAGTAAATAAATTGTGTTTTTACCAGGTATAAAATTATACCCCAGGGAAATCCGGTTCGAGAAGATGGGCAGGACCACCCGGCGTGCATTCTAATACGGATTTAACACCTGCAAGGGAACCCAATTCTCTCTTAACTTTTTCTACCTCTTTCACGGGACAGATGAGATGAACATTGGGACCAGCATCAATTGTATAACAAACCGGTAAACCTTGCCTTCGCCAAATTTGCACCGCTCTGATTACTTCCAAAGTGCCCGGCAGCCAGTAATACAAGGGAGGATCTGAAGTCATCATCACCCCATGCATCAGATTGCAATCCTGTTCCACGATGTCAGCGAAGACCGGGAAGTCTTTCTCCAGCAGGGCTTTCCGGCAGATTTCCAACCGCCTGTTTGTGTCCTCTATCCTGGCTCTCTGGATGGGGGATGTATCAGCCAACGAGTGACCCAAAGAAGATCCGGTTTCCTTATGTTCCTCACTGATCAGGGCAATTAAATCTACCAGGTCCCAATGATCCGGGCTGGCAATTGAAAAAGCATAGGAAGAGTCATGATCTGTACCCGCTTGCCACTCCACATAACCTTCTGGTATCGACCGGCTGGCGGAGCCTGATCCGGTTCTGGCTAATTGAGAAAGTTCTCTCTCCGATAAACTCAATCCAGCAGCGCTGCTGGCTGCGCAGCTCAAGGCTGCAAAGGCGGATGCAGAGGAGGCAATCCCAGCCCCGGTGGGAAAGTTGTTTTCACTATCCACACTAGCAAAGGTGTTAAATTCAGCCATATTCCTGATCCGGTTCAAAATTATACTCACTCGCTGTAAGGCAGCCCCCTCTTCAGGAATCCCGTTCAAGATTAATTTGTCCCCTGTTAAAGAGGGGTCAAAACTGACCCTGGTGCGTGTTTCCAATTCCTGTAAATTCATTGAGAGGGAACCATTCGCCGGAATCCTTAAATCCTGCTCTCTATTCCCCCAGTATTTAATAAAGGCGATATTCGGATGAGCCAGTGCGGAAGCGGTTGAAATCATAGTATTCTCTTTGAAACTTAAATAATAAGCTAAATTTTACTCAGCAGGCAGATAAAGGGTTGGAAATAAACAGCTTACATCGCCTTGCCAGGACTGGTTAAACTCCAGCGGGGTTGTGGCCTTGATCAGGATATGACCGGAGAAACCCTCCAGGAATCTCTGCAGCAGATCATTTTGTCCTGGCAGAGGCAGCTGACCGCATAATTCCTGGATATAACGGGCTTGATTCTCCTGGACCACTGCCCGGTTATCCACGCTGTAGGTCAGCCCTGCAATCG
>CBDVDO010000211.1:0-3663 GCA_965372765.1 uncultured Anaerolineales bacterium | reverse complement strand
CACAAAACCGGTACGAACTAATTTTGATAAAACACTTATTTCCCCAGAATTCTCACAACATTTGGCCAGGGCATTCGTGTCGGCCCCAGTGGTGAATTTTCCTATTTAAATTGGAGGACAATGGTATGTTGAATCTGTCAAATAGAATATTTATTAATACACTATTAATACTATCACTGTGCCTGGTGTTATTTGGCTGTAAAGAAGATGCAGCACCTCCGATTGAGCGTATACGAGCCATTAAAGCCATTACCGTTACCGAGCGCGTGTCCGGTATAAATAGAAACTTTGCAGGAACCGTGGAGGCGGTCGACAAGTCCAGCCTTAGCTTCGAAGTTTCAGGAAACGTGAAAGAGTTGCGTGTTAAGGTCGGCGACAATGTCGAAAAAGGTCAAGAGATTGCAACTCTTGACAGGCGTCCATTTGAGTTGAATGTGCAGGCCGCCATGGCTGAAGTAAAACGCGTCCAGGTCGATCTTAAACACAAGAAAAAAAATCTCGGGCGCTATGAAGAGATTAGGAAAAAGGATGCCGGTGCTGTAAGCCTGAGACAAGTGGAGCAGGTCGCCGCTGCCTATGAGAGCGCTCAAAATACATTGAGTTATTCCAAGACTCAACTCGATTTAGCCATCCGGGATTTAGAAAAAACAAAATTATCTGCACCTTTTGATGCAATGATTGCTGATCGCCATGTGGAACCCTATCAGGAAGTCAAACGCGGTGAGCCCATATACGATATTTTTGTCGAAGGCGCCATGGAAGTGGTCATCGACATTCCTGAAATACTCATCGAGAATATTAATCGTGGTTTACCCGCGCAAATTCGATTTCCAAAATCACCCGATCGTGTTTATGAAGGTACAGTATCCGAGATCAGCTCAAATGCCAGCACCGCCAGCACCTTTCCGGTCAAGGTGGCCATCAAAGATACAGGCGACAAGATCCGTCCGGGTATGTCTGCTGGAGTAAGCCTGGTGCTTTCGTCAAGTGATGAAGAAACCGGTTTTTTAATTCCTTATCATGCCCTTGCTCCCGGTGATAAAAAAACAACGTCGAGTATTTTTGTCTTCGATCCAAAAACCACTACCGTGAGGAAAACTCAGGTAAAAAGATCGGCAAGTGTGGGCAACAACATTGTTGTGACCAAAGGCATAAAACCCGGTGATATCGTAGCTATTGCAGGTGTCAGTTATCTTAGAGACGGGCAGAAAGTAAAGCTGATGGAGTAACCGGCGGTCAGATGCCGCTAAGAGTAGAAAAAATTGGATGAGGAAACCCCACCATGTCGTTTATAACTCGTTTTGCACTCAGTACAAATCGGATTACAATGGTTTTCATCATTTTGACGATTGTCGTCGGTATTCGTCAGTTTATCACTTTTCCACGGCAGGAAGACCCACCGATTACCATTCGTGAGGTCTTGATATATGCTTTCTTTCCCGGCATGAATCCTATCGATATCGAACAACTCGTTACCCGAAAAATTGAAGCTCGCCTCCGAACGCTACCGGAGATCAAGGATATTTGGTCAGATTCAAAAACGGGTAAGGTCGTCATTCATGCGGATACCCGCGATGAGTATGAAGATCTGGATCTTATCTGGCAGAAAATCCGTAATAAGATGGCCGATCTCAGACCGGAGCTGCCGGAAGGTACCATTGGCCCGTTTGTCAACGATGAATTCGGTCTTACTGCGATTGCAACGATTGCATTGACAGGAGATGGATTTTCAATGGCGGAGATGCGACCGGTGGCACGCGATATTCGTGATCAGCTTTACGATTTAGAAGGCATTCGCAAAATCGAATTGTGGGGTATTCAGGAGGAGCAAATTTTCCTCAAATATTCTTCAACGACGTTCTTTCAAAAGGGTATTAGTATTAGAGAAATCATAGACGCACTGGTGCAGCAGAATGTAATCTTGCCGGGTGGCGTGGTCGATGCCGAGGGGCGCGATCTTATTATCGAGCCTTCCGGCAACTTTCGATCGGTGGAAGACATTGAGAGTGTTTTTATTAAAATTCCAGGTACCGAAAAAAGCACCCAGCTAAAAGATTTGATGAGAGTCGAGCGGGGGTATATCGATCCGCCGAAGGATTTGGCATATTTCAATGGCAAACCGGCTATTGTGATCAGCGTTTCAATAACCCCGGGTGTCAACGCCGTCGAGTTCGGCGGTCGATTGACCCATAAGATCAGAGAAATTGAATCTTTTTTACCCATTGGTTACGCGCTGGAGTATGCCACCTTTCAGCCGGAGCTCGTTCAAAAAGCCGTTCAAGGTGCACTCTCAAATGTCTATCTAACGCTGGTGATTGTCCTTGTTGTCGTGATGCTTTTTTTAGGGTTACGCACAGGTTTGATCGTCGGATCTTTCGTGCCCATGACCATGCTGCTGGGGTTGATTGTCATGCGATATATCAATGTTGAGCTTGAGCGGGTCTCAATTGCCTCGGCTATCATTGCGCTGGGGATGTTAGTCGACAACGGCATTGTGGTCGCCGAAGATGTCCGCAGTCGCCTGGAACTTAATGAGGAAAAAAAACAAGCCTGTATTGAAGCAGGAAGAACCCTGGCGATACCGTTGCTAACCTCCTCATTAACTACCATTCTAGCGTTCATGCCCATGCTGTTGGTTGGAGGTACAACCGGAGATTACATTTTCTCGCTGCCAATGGTTGTGATTATTTTACTCCTTTCCTCCTGGTTTTTATCGATGTTTATGACCCCTGCCATGTGTTTTTGGTTTATGAAAGTAAAGCCGATCGCAAGTGCCGGCAATGCCAGCCAATCGACTGATGACGCTAACACAGATCCCTACTCGGGAAAGTTTTACCGCATCTATCAAAAGCTCCTGGAACACCTTTTACGTTTTCGTTATATTGTCCTGGGCATAATAGCTGTGATTTTCGTGCTGGGTGGTTTGGCCGGAAGTTTGTTGGTACGCGAATTTTTCGGAGCTAGCGATCGCAACCAATTGCTTGTATATGTGGATCTTCCGGCCGGCTATAACATTCGAGCCACCGATAATGTGGTCCGGCGACTGACGGCCTATCTGTCGGACAGGCAAAAAAACCCGGAAATAACCAGCACTATTGCCTATGTGGCTACCGGCGGACCGCGATTTTTCCTGGCCCTGTCCCCTTTCGATCCGGATCCGAACCGAGCCTTTTTGATTATCAACGCCGAGACTGATGAGCAGGTGCCGGGGGTTGTTGCGCGAGTGCGGCAATACTTTTTATCTGATATTCCCGAGGCCAATGGGCGGGTCAAACAGATGTGGATAGGCGGAACTGAACCCGGTTTGGTGGAAATACGCCTTGTGGGGCCGGATTCCGAATACCTCTACGAAAAAGGTAACCTGTTATTAACAGGGTTTCATCAAATACCCGGCGTGTTAGATGTCAGATCAGATTGGGAAAATAAGGTTGTCAAAACCGTCATCGCTGTGGATCAGGCCCGTGCTCGTCGAGCGAAAGTCACCTCCCGCGATGTGGCCAATTCAATGGAGTCACACCTGAGCGGTGTTAAGGTCACGGAATACCGAGAAGCAGATGAAGCCATTCCTGTCCTCATCCGGTCAATTGACGAGGAACGCGATAGCATTGGCTTTTTAAGGAATCTGACAATCTACTCAACCACGGATGGGACAACTGTGCTGGG
>CBDVDO010000210.1:0-3675 GCA_965372765.1 uncultured Anaerolineales bacterium | reverse complement strand
CAAGATAGACTAATTTTCTTAAGGATGCGTCAAGGATGCGTAATCCTCTGAAGATTGGAAAACATTTAAATTATCCTGGAGAACCATAGGTTTAGAGGGATTTAAGGATTACGCATCCTTAAATAAAGAGGGGCTGTGCCATAAGTAATTGGCACAGCCCCTTTGGTTTACCTATCTGGTTTCCGTGCGAATTACTCTTCTTCCGTGTTTTCTCCAATAACCTCTTCTGCAATATGCGGAGGTAGCTGCTGATAGCGTAAGAATTCCATTTCAAAAATACCCCGGCCTCCAGTCATTGACCTGAGATCTGTTGTATAGCGCTGCATCTCAGCCAGGGGGACCTGGGCTGATACTACGGATCGTCCACCCTTGGTGTCCATACCCTGAACCCGGGCTCGTCGGGTATTGAAATCACCCAAAATATCGCCCATGTTTTCTTCCGGTACAGTGACCTTTGCTTCCATGATCGGTTCTAAAAGTACGCCACCCGCTTCCCGAAATGCCATTTTGAACACCTGGCGGGCGCAAATTTCAAACGCAACCGGTTTAGAATCAACCGGATGCTCTTTTCCGTCATAAACTGCAACTTTGACATTTACAACAGGATAACCTGCCAGGACGCCTTCTTCCATAATCGTTTTCACACCTTTTTCTATGGCCGGCATATAGTTCTTTGAAATTGACCCACCAAACACTTCGTTTTTAAACTCAAATCTCTCATCGGGAAGAGGATCAAGCCGCATATGGACTTCTGCAAATTGCCCGGATCCTCCTGATTGTTTTTTGTGACGGTATTGCGCAGAGCCACTCCTGCTAATTGTTTCCTGGTAGGGAACTTTTGGAATCCGTGTATTCAACTCGGTCTGGAATATGTCCTTTGCTTTCCTGATCGCAACGTCAATATGCTGACCACCCATCCCTTCGAGAATGGTCTCTTTTGTTGTCGTATCCTGTTTCCAGGATAGGGTCATATCTTCCTCACAAAGACGGGTGAGAGTCGGGCTTAACTTAGCCGAATCTGCCTGGTTTGCCGGGATTACCGCAACCCGGAAGAGAGCTCTGGGGTATGCAGGAACCGGAAGTTTTACTGGGTGGCCTTCATCACCCAGTGTATGGCCGGTGGAAGTAACATTTAATTTTGGAACAGCAACGATATCACCTGCGTGTACATTTTTCACATCCAACTGCTGTTTTCCGCGCATCACGGAAATATTTCCAAAACGTTCCTCTTCACTCTGCTGATGATTCCATACCTTGCTGTCTGAACTGACAGAACCTGAATAAACCCGGAAGTAAGTAATTTTTCCCACGTAAGGATCCGCTGTGGTTTTCCAAACATAAGCGGCATATGGTCCTGCATCGGTAGACTCAAGTTCTTCCTCGCCTTTTGCACCTTCTCCTAATACAGTACCTAGTTCACCTGGAGCCGGCATCAGTTTTACGATTGAATTCAACAAAGGAGCCATACCTACATTGGCAGTCCCGGAACTTACCAGGACAGGAACGAAAGTTTGGGCCATGATAGCTTTCTTTAAGCCGCCGATGATTTCATCTTCAGATAAGGTTTCCCCTTCCAGGTATTTCATCAACAGTTCATCGCTGCCTTCAGCAGCAGCCTCAATGATTTCCATCCGCAATTCTTCAACCTGATCGTGGAATTCTTCCGGGACGTCAACTGATTCTTTCCCATCCCCTTTATAAGCCTTGTTTTCTAGAATATCAATTACTCCACTGAAGTCTGCCTTTTCCCCCCAGGGTAATTGCAGGGGTAATAATCTTGATGATGTCATCTGGCGAACTGATTCGAGAGCTTTATTAAAATTCGCGTTTTCCCGATCCATCATATTAATCAGAACAAAACGTGGCAAATTAAAATCATCAGCATAAGACCAGGCGAGCTCTGTGCCCACTTCTGCACCGGCTACAGAATCTACCGGAATAATCACTCCATCAACTACCCGTAAAGCCGATATGACTTCCCCCACAAAATCTGTATATCCCGGTGTATCCAGGATATTGATTTTGTTGTCGTTGTATTCAACTGGGATTACAGAAGTAGAAATTGAAATTCCCCGGCGTTTTTCTTCATCCTGAAAATCCGAGGCCGTTGTTCCGGCATTGATTTCTCCCTGACGGGTTATGGCGCCTGTGTAAAACAACAGTGCTTCCGCCAGCATTGTTTTTCCTGATCCACTATGTGAAGCCAAAGCAATATTTCGAATGTTTGGAGTTGAATATTCTTTCATTGATTAAACCTTCCTAAGAAATAATGGGGATTTGTCCCTAAATCATCCAACCGGCAATTGACTTTGTTATACTAATACCTTGTCAGGAACATTGCTTTATCAGACTACACGATTTTATGACATCCTGGCTCCCTTGTCAAAGCGATTAAGATGATCTTCCTCTTTAGATTGCAGAATCAATTACAGGAATTATCGGTCTTAATGGGTAAAGATATCCATTGACGCTGGTAAAAACTAACACAAATAATTATGCAGCGACTATCGATCCGAAACTTAATAAAAAGAACAGCTGATATTCAGCAGATGATAGTTCTCGAAAAAATAAGAGAAGCCAGTTCTTCCGAAACTGATTTTCTTAAACTTTTAGCTGCTGTTTCCTGGAACATCAATACCACCGTAGAATCCGTTGAGCGGATTATTACTCAAGAAGGAAAATCTGCTGCGGATCTGCCCATCAGGTCCCGCAGGGCGTATCAATGGATTAAATATTTATCAGAAGAGAGGCATATTCAACAACACCTGGATGCAGTTCAGAGGATTTCTATCTTCCTGCCAAATATGCCCCGTTCGCGTCGGTTTAATCAGCACCAGGTTGAGTTCAAACTTTATCACATTGGTCCCTTATATAAAATCCAGGAGGGGAACAAAACCATTAAGATAGTTGCTCAAGAAAGTTTTTTGTACGCTCCGGATCGTGTGCTTCTAGCTCTGTTGGATACAGCTCTCCAGCCCTCATCCGGATCAAGCAAGCAAATTATCAGGGAATACGCAAGTGGCAAACAATATAAGACCATCCGCGAATCTCTGGAATACCTATCTGTCCCTCCCGGAAGTTTTTCTACCGGAAATCATCATGACCTGGAAAAAAGTTATCAACGTGTAAATCATTGTTTTTTTAGTGACAACTTGAAAAAACCTCATCTGGTCTGGAACAACAGGTTGACTCGCAGGAAATTTGGCCACTACCAGGAAGATACAAACACGGTGATGGTCAGCATCAGTTTAGATCATCCCCGGATTCCGGAATATGTGATCGATTACGTCATGTACCACGAACTGCTCCACCTGAAGCTGGGAGCCAATCTGAAAAA
The DNA here is from genome assembly GCA_965372765.1 of uncultured Anaerolineales bacterium. GTDB lineage: Bacteria > Chloroflexota > Anaerolineae > Anaerolineales > UBA11858 > B10-G9. Next base: position 338 of record CBDVDO010000210.1, on the reverse strand, counting down.
TGATCGAAGGTACACCCACACACCCGATTTTAAAAAGAAGGAATTGGATTTTCCCCGAATCGCGAAAGCACAGCAGTTCCTGAATAAATTATCACGAAGATAATCCTGCAGCGGACTGACCAGACCAGGCTTTCACGAGTGCTGAGATTCGATGGAACCGATATCTTATCCCCCGGGTCCCTCTTTGTGTTCTCTTACCAGCTCCCTGCGAAGCAGTTTGCCAACATGTGTTTTTGGCAATTCATCCCGGAACTCAATCTCTGACGGAATTTTGTATTTTGCCCTTCTCTCTTTGGCCCAGGTTTTCAACTCTTCCCTGTCCAGTGATTTTCCTTCCG
>CBDVDO010000209.1:0-3696 GCA_965372765.1 uncultured Anaerolineales bacterium | reverse complement strand
CGCCGGGCAGGATCTTGATTTGACCTTCTACAACTTTAGATACAACAAGGACCGGGGGCCTTATTCTTTTTACTTATTCTGCAGTGCCTTTAGTTTTTTCCAATCCTCGGCAGCTGCCAGTTTAGCCTGCGCCTGCCAAAAACCTGCATTCGCGCTGGGAACATTTTCATTTTTAAGGATCTGATCTAACTTTTCCGGATTCAACAACCCCAACTGTTCATAGGTGAGGCTTCCAACCTTGTGTACGGCATCAGAAATTTTGGGGCCAATGCCTTTGATTTTCCGAAAGTCATCCTTTTTTACCGGCAACCGTATGAGATCAGATTTAACCGGCAACCTTATGGGATCAGCGCGAGGGGTTTCAATTTCAACAGATGACGTTCTTTTATAACTCGGGGAAAAGAACCACCAGAAAAACCGCCTGGTCAGGATGCAAATCGGAACACCGATAAACAATATCCAAAACCAACCGGGAATGAAACTTCCTTTCTTACCAGCACCAGTAATCATTGTATTCCCTCCATTTTATTGATGATCAACGGGTGTAACCTGATAATTTAATTATAGCATTTAGAGGTAGAATACTCAATCACCCAGGTTTAATAATCATCCAATTGGAAAATAATTAAATATCTCTATTCCGTCATGATAAATAAGGGTTTCATGGCAAACTTCTTATAAAAAGGCCGCAGGCGGTCTGTGTTATAAAATCGACTAACATCAACAGTTTTACTTTCAGCACATAATACCTCAATCGGCATATTATCGTAGCGACCATTTTTCAAAACCACCAGGCGGCCGTGCACACCTTCTAGGATCAAATCCAGGGCGAGGTTGCCATATGCCATGGGAACTATCGAGTCAATCGCGTCAGGACTTCCGCCCCGAACCAGATAAGCCAGTTTCTGATTCACAACATTAATTCTCTTGCCATTGTTATATTTTGCGGAGCGGGTTTTCAACTCTTCTGAGACAAGGTTGCCAATACCACCCAATTTTTTATGCCCATATGCATCCAGATTGGAATCTTTAAAAACCATCTCTACACCGGAAAACATGGTACCCTCAGAAACCAGCACAATGGAATAGCGGCTGGGATTGTGATTCCGGTCTTCTGTTAGCAGCTCAGTCAACCTTTCGATATCAAATTTATACTCAGGGATCACACAGCGGTTGGCAGCCCCTGCCATAGTCGGCAGCATGGCTGTGAATCCAGCATACCGTCCGAACACTTCCAGGACCAGGAATCGTTCATGAGAGCCTGCCGTTGTCCGTAAATTGTTCACTATCTCGATGGTACGCGTCACTGCTGTGCTGAATCCAATGCAATAATCCGTTCCAGGGACATCGTTATCCATCGTTTTGGGAATTCCGACAATGTTTACCCCTTTTTTATACAACTCCACAGCATAACTCAATGTGTCATCCCCACCCATTGGAATCAAATAATCAACTCCTAAATAATCCAGGTTCTTGATCACCTCGGGTGTGAGATCATTGATTTCTTCGCTATATTCTTCCTTCAGGTGAAGAGGAACATCATCCTGGGGGACCTTACTGGGCCTGGTTCGGGAGGTGTGGAGAAAAGTTCCCCCCGTTCTCCCCATTTTATTCACCCGGTTTTCAGTCAGTATTTCAAAGTTAAGCTGATTGTCAGCTTTTTTATCCCGGGTTAACTCCATTATTCCTGCCCAGCCGCGTCTCAAACCAATTACCTGGAAACCTTCCCTTAAAGCTCGAATGGTAATCGCCCGGATAGCCGGATTTAATCCCGGAACATCCCCACCACCAGTGAGGATAGCAAGCACACCTTTTTTCTTTTTCACCACTGCCATCTTTCTTCCTCCACAAACTACTTCTATTGTTTTTAACCACAGTAATTATAGACGACAAATATGATTTGTGAGCACAATTCCAAATTATTTCATAAATCTTTGTTGTTTTGGAGCATATTTCCGGAGGATATGACTGGTTCATTCAGTGCCAGAAAGAACTGCTACTACCTTACCCATTTCTGAGACATCATAACCCGGCCTGGTATCAACTGCGTTCCTGAATTGAGGGTCCTCCAATAATTCAAAGAGCGGTTTGAGAAGCTCTCCCGAGACAAACTCTTCCGGTATCAGCAGGTCAAATCGTTCTGTGTACAAGGGAAGGAAGTCCAGGTCCAGGGCATAGGAAGCTGCTTCGATTCCCAGGGCGCAATCAGCTCGTCCGGAGGCTACAACCGCCGCCGCTGCCAGGTGTGTGTATTCTTCATGGTCATATCCATTAACGCTCTCCGTCAGGATGTTCAATTGTTTAAGGTGGAAATCCAGCAGCAGGCGGGTTCCAGAGCCGCGCTGTCGATTGACGGTACTGATATCTTTCCGGATCAAATCTTCCAAACCCTGAATCTTTTTTGGATTGCCCTTTTCCAGAAATAAACCCTGCGTTCTGCCTACCAGGGTCACTACCCGCAGCGCCCTGCCCGGGAGATGCTCCTGAATATACGGCAGGTTGTATTCCCCACTTTCAGGATGAAGCAAATGAGCGCCGGCCAAGTGCGTCTCACCCTTTTTTAACGCCATAATGCCTCCCAGGCTGCCGACGTTTACAGAAGCCAAACGGCGCTGACAGGGAGCCAGGAATTGGGCAAGCAGATCAAGTGAAATATCATGAGAACCGATCGCAAAAATTGTGTTCTTCAATTCCTCTATCGACCGAAGAAGCTGCACACTCACCTTTTCTCCTGCCTGCAAACCCTGGATACCGCGGGGAATGATCACCAATCCATCTGCCCGGACCAGCGAAGTTATCACTCCAGATCCGCGGGACAAAGGAGCAGCTAGGGTTTTATCGCCAATGTAACCAACTGCCACTCGCAAATACTCATCATCTCCGGCCCTTGAATTCACCTTTCTGGTAATTTCTGCAAGAATGGTATGGGGTTGTAAAGGCGATCGTCCCAACCATTTACCAAGCAGGGGTTCCACAAATATATCCGCTGTTAATGCGGCGGATACAGGATAACCAGGCACACCGATGATTGGTGTACTCTTTCCGTCCTTTTGAACAATGCCCAATATTACCGGGTGCCCCGGTCTGACCGCGACCCCGTGCACCAATAGTTTGCCGGTTTGCTCCACAATTTGAGACGAATAATCCTCCGAACCTGCTGAAGAGCCTGCGATCAGCAGGATTAGATCAAACTCGCCAGCTGCCTGGACTACCCGGGTTTTAATCTTCCCAAAATCATCCGGGATATTTTCAAAACGTGACCCCTCACCACCCCAATCATTTATCTTGGCAGCCAGAACGATGGAATTGTATTCAATGATATCCCCCTCTTTCAGAGGATCTCCAGGATATACCAGCTCTGTCCCTGTCGGAATTACCGCGACCTTTGGTCTTCGGGCGACATCCAACCGATCGTACCCGCAGCCGGCTGCGGCACCCAGGTCTACCGGCCTCAGCAGATGACCAGATGGCAGTACCAGCTGGGTAGCCACCATATCTTCTCCCATTTCCCGGACGTGAGACCAGGGAGAAACTGCGGCCCTAATGCGGATGAATTGGGGGTGGCGGGGATCGTCTGAAATATTTCCATCCACCGATAGCGGTTCAACGTTTTCTATCGGGATCACTGCGTCAGCCCAACTGGGCAATGGATCCCCTGTATCCAGATACTCAGTCCCCTTTCCATAAGACAGAGAG
>CBDVDO010000208.1:0-3698 GCA_965372765.1 uncultured Anaerolineales bacterium | reverse complement strand
CGTCAATCAGCACACCGCCCAACTCCGGCAGTGCTTCAACGATAGTCACTTTGTGACCGGTCTGCAGCAGCTCGTAGGAGACTGTGATACCAGCTGGCCCTGAGCCGATTACAGCTACTTTTTTACCGGTGGGGGGAGCAACTTCCGGCAGTGAAACAGCGCCCTGATTTCGTTCATAGTCCGCAACAAAACGTTCCAGGCGTCCGATGGCAACCGGTTCGTCAATTTTTCCGACCACACAAACCTGTTCACACTGCTCTTCCTGGGGGCAAACCCGACCGCAAACTGAAGGCAGCAAATTGGTTTCTTTGATTTTTCGGGCTGCGCCAATGAAATCACCTTCGGTAATCAGATGGATGAATCCTGTGATATCCACTGAGACTGGGCAGCCATCTACACAGGGCTGTTTCGGGCACTGCAGACAGCGTTGGGCTTCTATTTGAGCAAGTGCCGCATCAAATCCCAGGGCAACTTCTTCAAAATCCTGAACGCGGTCTTTTGCGGCTCGGACCGGCATCTTCTGCCGCGGAATGCGGTCTGGTTTTTTCCGTGGGGCCCGGGGTTTTTTCTCTTCGGCCATTATCCTTTCTCCTGTTCAGCGTCAGCAATGATTTTGTCCATTTGGCAGGCTTCTTCTTCATCGTAATAATGGTGTTTGGCAATCTGTTCTTCAAAATCCACTAAATGAGCATCAAATTCAGGTCCGTCAACACAGGCGAATTTCACTTCATCTCCCACTGTGACCCGGCATCCGCCGCACATCCCCGTTCCATCAATCATAATGGCATTCAGGCTGACGATGGTTTCGATACCGTAGGGACGGGTAACTTCTGCGACTGCTTTCATCATCATTGTGGGGCCGATAGCAACTACAAAATCAATTTTCTTTTTATTATCAATCATGCCCTGCAAAATAGTTGATCCAAATCCCTTGACTCCATAACTGCCGTCATCAGTTGCGATAATCAACTCGTCGCTGACTTTTCTGAGTTCTTCTTCAAGAATGATCAGTTCTTTATTTCGGGCACCGTTGATGGTAATGACTGTATTCCCGGCTTCCTTTAATCCTTTGGCAATCGGGTAGAGAACTGCTGTTCCCACACCGCCGCCAACACAAACCACTGTGCCGTATTTGTGCATGTCCGTTGGTCGTCCCAGGGGGCCGAGTACATCCAGAAATCCATCTCCTTCCTTGTAGCAGGTCAGGCAGTGAGTGCTGAATCCGGCGTCCTGGATGATTAGATCGATAGTTCCCTTTTTAGGGTCAGAATCAACAATCGTCAATGGAACCCGTTCACTTGTTTCATCCGCCCGGATGACTACAAATTGACCGGGTTTTCTGGATTTGGCAACTTCGGGAGCTTCAATGGAAAAACGGGTTATTTTGGGAGCGAGGACCTTTTTATAAACGATCTTATACATAATTTCTACTCCTGAAAATCAGCTCAAAGGGCAGTTTTTTTACACCGTTCAAATTATATCTTTAATGTGCTTCTGGAAGTAATGAATTTTTTATATTACAAGGCATAAGTTCTCTTAACGGTTGAGAACAGTGGCGAAATCCTCCACGAGTATATCACAGGGTTATCAGGGACCACTTAAAATTGTACGCACAACGTGATTGGAACGGCGGCGGCATCTTTTTCCAGCCCCTTCCTGTTATTATATAGGGGTAATAAACAGCAAATCTGATGTTCGACATTGTAAATTTTACCAAGGACCTTACAGAGAATGATTGACAGGGCTAATAAAGAGACTCAACAAATTACTCCTATCTCCACCCGGCAGATAAAAAAGTTCCGCAAGCGGTATTATTCCAGCTGGAGGGATTTCTGGCAGGATTTATTGTACCTGTTATCCCATCGGAACCAAATTAAAGGTGCGCTCAGGGAAGGCTCCATCTCACCAGCGTTCCGGGAGCGGTTGATGATGGCGGTTACAGAAGTCAATGACTGCCGGTACTGCAGGACATTTCATGTTCAGCAAGCTTATCAGGTCGGGTTATCAGAACAGGAAATCAAAACCTATTTGTCCGGCATAATCCCCGAAGATATGCCGCCGGAGGAAAAGCTTGCTGTGTGTTATGCAAAATACTGGGCGGAAAATGACGCTCAACCTGATCTGGAATCCCAAAATCAGATTCGGGAAGCTTACGGGGAGGAAGGGTTTGACGCGATTCAAATCATTTTACGAATGATCCGGATGGGGAACTTATTGGGGAATACCGGGGATTATTTCCTCTTTCGGTTGTCCTTTGGAAGAATGGGCAATAATAGATCTGGTCGATGATCCAGAAGCTGCACCTTTTTCAGATGCCGGAAATCATTGCTCTACTGGTTGTTGGGATGCGGAATCCTGTCCGAATTGGATCGTTTCTGAAACTTAAGGGAACGAGAATCACCCCCTGGAGGGTTGATTAGGACCAATCAAAAAACTAAGTATTTTCTTTGCAAATAGTTTAGATGAACCTGAGTGTCACAGGAAAACTCGTGGTATGATTGATTGTTAGGTAGACACCCTTGATCACTCGATCAATCTAGCTTCAATCCCTCTCAGATGAGTTATGAAAGGGGTTTTTGGGGTCAAGCGGTTCTTCGAATTAATACATCTTTCAGAAGTGCACCTGATTCACAAAACAAGAATGTATTTAAGAAAACAGAAAGGGAAATATGCAAGAAAAATTAGGGAAATTAAAGTCAATTCTGGCGGAAGTATACGATTTAATCGGCGCCACAGCCTTACTGGGATGGGATCAACAAACCTATATGCCCCCTGGAGGCGTTTTTGCCCGCGGTAATCAGATAGGTACCTTGAGCAGTCTGGCTCATTCAAAATTTATTTCTCAGGAAGTTGGAGTTTTACTCGAGGACCTGAAACCTTATACCGAATCTCTTGACCCCGATTCAGATGATTATTGCTTGGTTGAGGTCACCTCAAGGAATTACGGCAAACAAACCAAAATCCCCAGTGATTTTGTAGCTGAATTTTCCCGGGTCACAGTTGTCGCTCATGGCGCCTGGGAAGAAGCCAGAAAAAACGATGACTTCTCTCACTTTCAACCTCATCTGGAAAAAATCGTAGAGATGAGGCGTCAATACGCCGAATTCTTTGCGCCTTATGAGCATGTATACGATCCGCTGTTGGATGATTTTGAACCAGGTATGAAAACAGCTGAGGTCCAGGAGATCTTCTCTGAACTGCGTCCCAAACAGGTCGAATTGATTAAGGCAATCAGTGAAAAACCGGAAGTGGATGATAGTTTTCTCCACCAATCCTTTGAAGATCAAAAACAATGGGATTTTGGTGAACAAGCAATTACAAAATACGGTTATGACTGGGATCGTGGCAGGCAGGATAAAGCTGCCCACCCATTTACTACCAAATTTGGAGTTGGTGATGTCCGGATTACAACCCGGGTTGATCCCAACTTCCTGAATACAGCTTTATTTGGCACTTTGCATGAAGCGGGACACGCGATTTATGAACAGGGTGTCTCTCTAGATTTGGATAGGACTCCACTGGGAAACGGTGCTTCCCTGGCCATCCACGAATCTCAATCACGTATGTATGAAAATCTATTGGGCAGATCTTACGATTTCTGGGTTTATTTTGACCCCAAGCTCCAGGAAATCTTTTCTACCCAACTGGGAAATGTAGACCTGGACACCTTTTATAAAGGAATCAACAAAGTTGAACCT
>CBDVDO010000207.1:0-3701 GCA_965372765.1 uncultured Anaerolineales bacterium | reverse complement strand
GTGACGTTGACATCAATGAGTGGTGGAGGTAGTGGTTGTGGAAGCTCTGACATTGTTCGGTCTTCATCCTTATCAGCCATGGAAGCGCTGAACCAAGCCTCAGGATCGATCAGACCGGGAGCAAAATTAACCTCCCAGATGCCATCTCCTGACACGGTAAATCCGTCACTGTAGCAGGTTTCATCCGGATTGCAGACATAAACCCACCCCGGCATTCCTGAAGGACCGGATCCATAGAGAATATCCTGCTCGGCATCAAACCCACCTACCGATATGTCATAGACAATGTGATCCTTGATCTGCTGATCATTTATGATCAGAAAAACCTGATCAAGCGGATCTATCCCTACCAGCCAGCAATCCAGCCAGGGATCTTCGCCTAATGTCAGATTAAACTCACCTTCACACTTGGGAACGGATTCTTCTGGCCTATAAACTTCCAATCTAGCAGTTCCACCACCTGAGCCTAAATCCATTGCTGCTACCCAGTCCATTGAAACGTTTGCTTCAATGATCGGCAGTGCTTCTTGAGCCTGGGCAGGCTGGGCAGCTGGCACCAGGACTGAAAATAACAAAATCGACAATACGGTAATAATAGATATCTTGCGAGACATGGTATCCTCCTCAAATAACACAATTGACTAATCGTTCTGGTTAAGATTTCACCTCCTTCTGTGTATACAGGTTATTCTGTTTTCTCAATTGAAATCATTGGCAGCTCTTTTTTTACTCCACGAATGATTTTTTGGTTCATTCATGTCTTTTGAGAAATTTTGTACCTCACTTGTAATCTCATCCAGATATGCCTTGAGTTGATTAATGTTGGCAAAACCTTTGCGTTTTCCTGTTTGTGTATCTTCGAGGGAAAAGCGCCATTTATTACCATCGGTTTGTTCGATCCATATTCTGAGCATGAAGGAACGATAATCAGGTTTTTGATTTTCCATAATTGAATTACCTTCACTCTAGCAAATACCCGTAAATCACCCGTAAATGAACTGTAAATCGAACGTAAATGGGCTCCAGCCTCTTCCTTTCACGAGGCATATTATGCTATGATGGTAATATTCGAATGTGTTTGTAACCTGGTAATGGGGGTCGGAGGGACCTGATGAAATTAGGTCTTTCATTGTTGGGGGAAACCGAAATTTGCCTGGATGGGCATTTGGTTGGAACTCTACGTTCAGAAAAAGCACGCGCCCTTTTGTTTTTCATCGCCGTTGAATCAGATATATCACATCGAAGAGATGCTCTGGCGGAGATGTTTTGGCCTGAAAAACCGGAAGGTTTTGGCAGGAACAGCCTCAAACAAGCCCTCGCTACAATAAAGAAAGCCCTTGATGATCGGGATTCTCAAGAGCCGTACTTGCTTGCTAACAATCAGGAAGTATACTTTAATGCCGGCAGTCCCTACGAGGTGGATGTACTTGATTTTGAAAATCTAACCTCAATTGTAGATTCGCATTCCCATAAATCCGCTGATACTTGTGACCCCTGCGCTAAATTGCTGGAAAAGGCAGTTGAAATCTACCAGGATGATTTCCTGGCCGGGTTTTATCTGCCAGACTGCCAGGCTTTTGATGAATGGGTGATAGTCAAACGAGAAAAGTACAAACGGATTGTGGCAGAGGCAATACGCAGCCTGATCTCCTATCATGAGGGGAAGGAAGATATTCAAAAGGCGTGTGAATTAGCTGGCCGGTTGGTAGCTCTTGAACCCTGGAGTGAGAGCAGCCACCGAATTTTGATCCGTTTACTGGCAGCCTGCGGAAAAAGAAGTGCAGCGCTAAAGCAATATCACGCCTGTGCGCAGATACTGGAAAGTGAATTGGGAGTTTCTCCAACCCCCGAAACAATTTCTTTATATGAACAGATTAAACAATGGGAGTTCGCTGAGGATTCTGAAAGAAAGCCATCAAAACTTATCGAGGGAGAAGAAGGATCTCTAAATATCGTTGAACCCAGATCAATAACAAGGCGGCAACCCGGACGCTGGATAATGGGTTTTGCGTTTGTATCTTTATTGGTTTTGGCCGGGTTTATCTATACTCAATGGTTAAAGGATAATCAGGGAGCACTTCCAATTAATATTGAAAATTCTGGCAATACAAGTCCAGAGGAAGTAAATCAAAACACAATAAGTTCAACGACAACGACAGAAAACGATACAAGTTCTGGGGAATCGATCCCAGGAACTATAAATCCCTCTGGTTTGCTTGCCTCCGAAGCATGTTTGCCAGGAGAGCGGTTGGTTTATTTTGAGGATTTCCAGGATAATAAAGCCCAGGGTTGGCCAGAGATTGAATATCGTGCCCAGGGATGGGACATTGTGACAGATCCTGATTCTCCAGAAAATACGGTAATCCAATTTCCTTGTGAAACCGATACAGGAATTCAATTAAGTGGCTTCACATTTGACAATGCGGTCTGGAGGGTTTTCTTCATGCCAAAAGGAAAACCAAATTTTATTAACTTCGATTGGCACCAAAATGTATATCCCGATAAATTTGAAGCCTATAGTGTAGGACTCGTTGAGGGGGAGAGTGTAAGAGTTATTCGAGTTTCAGCGCATAGCCTACCAGAGCGAATCATAGAAGTTGTTCTGCTGGATATTGAGCAGAATGTTAAAAAAAATGTCTGGCACCTGCTTGAAATTAGTTCCTATAACACTACTCTGGAGGTCTGGTTAGACGGGAGTAATTTATTAATATACGATGACCCTCAGCCACTACCGGGAGGTCAAATTGGTCTCGGGTATTGGGGATCGGAAGATGAGAACCCCATAGTCTATTTTGACAATCTTACAGTATGTGAACTGTCTGAACCTTTTGAACCTTTATCCCCAATTGAACCCTAAGAATTGAAATTATTACTATACTGCCAGATCATCCTTTAGGATGATTAGAAAGGTAATGAAATCGCTCAACGAATCCGTTGAGCGATTTTTGTGTCTGTGGTATTGAACACCAGCCGGAAGGCGATATGGTCAACAAATCACAAAGGAAGTTGAATGCCCAACCCCTTTTCTCTGGCTTTTTTATAGATCACTATGGCGGTTGCCATGTCTGCCAGTGCCAGACCAAGATTGATGCAGATTATGCGCTCGTTGGAATTCTCTCTACCCGGTTTCTTGCCGGCAGCAATCTCTCCCAGATCGGCATATGGTTGTGGCGTGTCTTTGAAATAACCGTGTTCTCGATAACTAAGCATCTGGTTCTTGTCATCGGTTGCCAGTTTATCCGCCTCTCTGAGCGCGTCGGCCTTCCAGTAGGAATCAAAATCCACCAGGCTGGCAAAAGAACCCTCGGATAACCAACCTGCCTCGACCACAGGATCAGGGTTCTTTAATATTGGTCCGCTGGTAACCACAAGATCCAAACCAACAACCGCATCCCTGGGATCATTTACAATTTCTATTTCTCCCTTGATGACTTCTTTCATTTCAATCGCGAAAAGTTCAGCAGCTTGGGGGGAAATGTCGAATGCCTTCACCTTGTCAATCTCGAACAGGGAGGAGAGTGCTTCAAGATTACTTCTACCCTGCACACCGCAAGCGATAATTCCCACGCTTGAGCTATCAGGGCGAGCCAGGTATTTCGCTGCCACCGCTGTTGCAGCTCCTGTACGCATGGCAGTGATCCAGGTTGCATCCATCACAGCGATTGGGAAACCATTATCTGGATCATTCAAGATAAGAAGAC
>CBDVDO010000206.1:0-3703 GCA_965372765.1 uncultured Anaerolineales bacterium | reverse complement strand
AGTCCAATCCATAGATGATATTGATGCCCTGGCAAAAGTGGGGGTTCGGGGAATTAACTTGAAATTGATGAAACTTGGTGGCCTGGCCCCTGCGCTTCAAATGCTGAGGCGGGGAAGAGAATTGGGATTAAAAATAATGCTTGGCTGTATGGCAGAGACCTCGCTGGGAGTTACAGCCATGGCACACTTGACTGCCTGGGCAGATTGGATAGATCTTGATGCACCTTTGCTAATTTCTAATGATCCATTTGAGGGAATTACCTACGATGACGCGCAAATTCAATTGCCAGACCGCTCCGGTATAGGTGTTGAGATAAGGAAATAGGAAGCATTAGTAAAAGATGTGCTAAACCGGAACAAGGATAACTCACCAGATTGGGATCGGAGTATAGGAGAAATTAAAATATCACCGAAAATGATCTTGAGGCAATACTAATTTCCTTATACTTGCATGATTTAATTGACATTCTTTCAATACCAAACTACAATGTAGAATGACTGAGACCGATGACTCAAATCAGTTAGGAGGGATTATGAGTGCCTGGCGAGGAAAATATGCCATCGGGTTGACGGGTAATATTGCCACAGGGAAGAGTGTCGTACGGAAGATGCTTGAGCATTTGGGCGCGTATGGAATTGATGCAGACGTGCTGTCGCACCGAGCCATTATGAAATCTTCTCCTGGTTATCAACCCGTCATTGATACGTTCGGACGATGGATTTTAGGGGCAAATGAAGAAATCGATCGTGCCAAACTTGGTGAAGTGGTGTTTAATAATCCAGATGCGATGCTTCGCCTGGAAACAATCATTCACCCCCTGGTCCGGCAGGCGCTGGATGTGCTGGTAAAAAAATCTTCCCACAAGGTAATAGTGATTGAAGCAATCAAACTGTTAGAGTCGGATATGAACAGTCTGTGTGATCAGGTTTGGGTCACAATGGCACCCACTGAACTGCAGCTTGAGCGCCTGGTAGATAAACGGAATCTGACCAAACGAGAAGCGGAAGACAGAATCAATGCCCAGCTGCCGGTAACAGCAATACTTACCAAGGCAGATGTGGTAATTGAAAATAATGGTTCATTTGAAAAGACTTGGAAACAGGTTTATGAAGCGTGGCAGATCATCACCCAGGAAGAGCCGGATTTTAAACCTCTTCCCAGCAAATCCTATGGCAAGCTGGATGTCCGCAGGGCAACTCCAGAATCCGCCGAGCAGATTGCAAGATATCTGAGTCGGAAAAGCCGTACCAAAAAGAAGATGACCAAGGATGACATCATGGCAGCATTCGGAGAAAAGGCATATATGCTGCTGCTTTCTGATGAGGAGATTATTGGGCTGCTGGGTTGGCAGGTAGAAAACCTGATTACCAGGGTGGATGATGTCATATTAGATGAGGGGCTGGCTTTCCAGAAAGGTTTAGATGCACTGATGAATTTTGTAGAAGAATCTTCTAAAGAGCTTCAGAGTGAGGCGGCGCTGCTTTTCCTTCCTCCCTCATTGGCTCAACATGAGAATCTGTGGAGCACTTTGGGGTACCAAGCCCGGACAGTGAAAGATCTCCAGGTGAAAGCCTGGCAGAACGCAGTGATGGAATCCATGCCTCCCGGAACTGTCCTGTTGTTTAAGCAGCTCCGAAAGGACCGGATCTTGCGTCCTATGCAGTAAACACAATATTGTTTCAGGTATAACATAGTGATCATAAATCTTTGGAATTATTTGCTGTTTATATTCGAGCGAGCAACTTGGCTCAGCGTTGTTGATATCCTCCTGGTAGCCGTTGTAGTGTTTTTTGTTCTCTACCTGCTCAGGGATACCAAGGCGTTGGTTTTGCTGCGGGGTGTTTTATTCTTAATTGTTGTCATTAGCTTGCTTTCCAGCCTCCGGGTGCTGCCTGCGTTTTCCTGGTTAATCGCAAATACACTACCAACGATGCTTCTGGCTATACCGGTGATTTTTGCTCCGGAGATCCGACGGGGTCTGGAAAGGTTGGGCCGGACCGGGTCGGTCTTCTCCCAGAATAATTTTTCTACAGAAATGGAACGGATCATTCAAACTGTTGTGCAGGCATCAAGACGAATTGCTGAAATGAAATACGGAGGGCTGATAGTGTTTTCCAGACTGGACTCTCTCCAGGCTTATATTGAAACCGGTGTGAGACTTGGGGCAACTGTCAACCCGGAGACGCTGATCCAGATTTTTTATCCAAAGACACCGCTGCATGATGGAGCAATTATCATATCCGGGGAAGTAATCGCTGCGGCGGGTTGTGTGCTTCCTCTCTCCTCCAGCGGAGTGCTGGACGAATCGCCGGAACGCTCCATGGGTTTGAGGCACCGGGCCGCTTTAGGTGTTGCAGAAGAGAGCGACGCTATTGCGGTTGTGATCTCGGAAGAGACGGGGATTGTTTCCCTCGCTTATGACGGGAAAATTGATAAATATGTGCCGCTGGATGAGCTTCAGGGTAAATTGAACGGGTTTTTCAAACCAGACCAATCTTCAAAATCCCTCCTTGCTCGATTAACTAGCTTTTTCCAAGGAATTTTTAAATGAGGTTTTTACGCTGGTTGGGCAGAAATCTTACTTCGCTGATCCTGTCACTTTTGTTGGCAATTGTAATCTGGGCTTCTGCCGTTACGTCAACCAACCCGAATGTTGAAGCAGAACTGACCATTCCGTTAGAAGTGATTCAGCAAGCAACAGACATTGCGATTGTTGACCCCCTGCCTGAGACAATTACACTGAAGATACTGGCCCCGGAAAGCATCATTCAACAGCTCGAAGAAGACAATCCGATTACAGCTTATATAAATCTTACCGATATTGTGGCAGGGACCTATCGGTTTCCTGTCCAGGTGAGGATTCCGGATCAGCTCAAACCGATCAGGATCCTGGAACAAAGTCATAAACAGTTAGAATTAAAAGTCAGCAACCTAATCTCGAAAATATTTACAATCTCTATCCAGGTAGAGGGCGAACCCGCTATCGGATATAAAACAAGCGGGCTGGATTGGGACGTGATTGTTGCTACTGTCACAGGACAAGAAACGAAAGTGAATGACGTTGCATCTGTGGTTGGGATTTTGGACATATCAGATGCGAGCGGAACGGTTTCAGAAGAATTAACCCTTCAGGCTCAGGATAAAAATGGTGACTTGGTGGATGCCATCACCCTAACCCCGGATACTGTCCGGGTGAACCAGATTATCAGCCTGCAGGGCGGATACAGAAACGTGGCGGTCAATGTGATCACAGAGGGCACCGTCGAACCTGGCTACAGGTTTACCAGCATCACCCCTGCGCCTCCGACAGTGATGGTTTTTTCAGAAAACCCACAATTGGTTGAACAGCTTCCTGGTTATGTAAATACCAAACCGCTTGATTTAACTGGGGTCGACGGATACTTAGAAACCATACTGGAGTTTGATCTGCCGGAAGGTATTACAGTAGTTGGAGACCCAACTGTTCTTGTACAAGTCAATGTCACCGCGCTAATAACCAGCATGACCATCTCCCGGGAGATTGAGGTAATTGGTCTTTTGCCTGGTTTATCGGCTGTAGTTTCCCCCTTGCAGGTCAGTATCCTAATCTCTGGTCCGGTTCCGATTCTGGATAATCTTACCTTGCGTGATATCAGGGTTATTGTTGACCTGACAAATCTTGGAATTGGTGTTCACACCGTGACGCCGATGGTTGAAATACTT
>CBDVDO010000205.1:0-3707 GCA_965372765.1 uncultured Anaerolineales bacterium | reverse complement strand
GACATTTTCATCAGGCCTGGCAGCAATAAGTTCCGATAGAGCGCAAGTATCAATCAGGTAGCTCATAAATTGATGTCACGTGCCGGGGATTGATCCCGTTGCAGGTCCAGGTTTATACCCGCCAGCGGCGATGAGCGCATCAGTGATACCAGGGATGGTTTTTTCTCTTTGATTTTTTTGAAATCTTCCAGGGAAATCAAAATGGCTGTCGGTTGCCCCCGCATCGTGATCTCTTGTGGCCCCTCCCGATTAGCGAGTTTAACCACTTCACTAAATTTTGCTTTCGCTTCCTGTAATTGCCATTGGCGCATGATATTTTCCTCCTCTATACTTACAGCCTAGTCAGACTAGTCATTAGTATACTGAGTGTTGGCGTAATAAGTCAAAACCGGTGACCGGATTGATACCTGACAAGAAGGCATAGTTTAGGTCAAGCAATGACCGGTTAAAAATAGCAAATCGTCGCTTTGTCTTGTAGGAAAAGGATTAGATGTGGGTGTCTGCACTTGCGTTATTTATCAACTCCTGATCGGTGGATAAACTGACAGAGCGCTTCTTGCAGCAAGCAAAAAAGGGCCTGTTACGCCAGCACGCATAAAAATTGACAGGTTTGCATATTTAAATCTATACTTTAAATATGCAAACCTATAAGCACAGAATTAAAGAAACAATCATTCGCAGGCATTTAGAAGCTTTCCCATGCGTTGCCCTACTGGGCGCTCGTCAGGTTGGCAAGTCAACACTTGCCAGAATAATCCTTGGCGACATCGAAAACTCCATTTATCTGGATCTGGAAGATCCACGTGATTATGCGAAATTGCGCGATCCGCTGGCATTTCTTGAAGCCAACCGCTCCCAATTAATCTGTATCGATGAGGTACAAAGGTATCCTGAAATCTTTCAGGTCTTTCGAACCTACCTGGATCAGAACAATCGCCCGGGGCAACTGCTGCTACTTGGCTCCGCTTCAAGAGACCTTATCAAACAAAGCTCTGAATCTCTCGCAGGCCGGATTTCTTACATTGAAATCAATCCATTCGTTGCCAGTGAAGTCAATGATTTGAATCGTCTATGGGTTCAGGGTGGGTACCCGGTTAGCTACCAGCAGGACCCGGATATCAGTTTTGATTGGAGAATTAATTATATAAGAACTTTTCTGGAAAGAGATATTCCTGCTCTTGGTATTCGAATTCCCGCAGAAACACTCAGAAGGTTCTGGAGCATGCTGGCACACATGAATGGTTCAGTGCTGAACGCCTCAAAGCTGGCTTCATCTATGGGCGTAAGTGTCCCCACGATTAAGAATTATATTGATATTCTGGAGGGTACATTTGTGATTAGACAATTGCGCCCGTTTCATACAAATACGAAAAAACGGTTGGTAAAATCTCCCAAGGTTTACATAAGAGACACGGGTTTGATCCACTGTCTTCTTGGTATTGAAAATTATAATGACCTTCTCGGACACCCCGCCCTTGGCAATTCTTACGAGGCTTTTGTAATTGCCAGCCTGTTGGAAAAATTCCCCCGCTATGAAGCAAGCTTTTATCGGTCATCAAGTGGTGCAGAAATTGACCTGGTTCTGGAAAAAGGCAGAAAAAAAATTGCCATTGAAATCAAATCATCAGCAGCACCTTCATTAACCCAAGGATACTTTGAAGCGCTGAAGGTTATCCAGCCAGAAAAAGCTTTTGTACTGGCTCCGGTAGATACATCCTTTCCATTAAAAAATAACATCTGGGTACATAATCTGGAGAGTATGTTGGCAATGGATTTTTGAGTAAAGTCTTGGGTGTCCGGTTTTTTTTAATAATCATTATTCTATCCATTTTAAAGATTATCGGCTAGAATAGAACTCATTATGGCTCGAAAGACCACAGTACAGCTCCCAGCTTTAAAGCGTCTCCTCGAGGAACTGGGAGAAAATATTCGCCTGGCCCGGCTACGCCGACGACTTTCGGCGCAGCTGATTGCAGAGCGCTCGGGCATGTCACGGACGACCCTTCGAGCCATCGAGAAGGGCGAAGCCGGCGTCACGCTGGGCGCCTACGCAAACGTCCTGCACTGCCTGGGCCTGGAAAAGGACCTGGGCCTTGTCGCCCGAGACGACGTTTTGGGACGCAAGCTACAGGATGCGGGGCTGCCGACCAGGGCCCGGGCACCCAAGAGGAAGCGGTCATGAGCAAGAGCGCTCAACGCAGCATCGAAGTGTGGGCCGATTGGGCCGGGCTTGATGGGCCGACTTTCATGGGCACTCTGTTTGCGACACTGTCCCGAGGTCAGGAGATTTTCTCCTTCGAGTATGACGACGATTGGCTCGCACAAGCCTCAGGCTGGAGCCTTGACCCTTCACTCGGACTTTACAGCGGCCCCCAATATGCACCAGGCGACCAGAACAATTTCGGCGTGTTCCTCGATTCCAGCCCGGATCGCTGGGGCCGCGTCCTCATGCTCAGGCGTGAAGCGCAACTGGCCCGCTCCGAAAGGCGTAAAGAGCGAACGCTCCTCGAATCCAACTATCTCCTCGGTGTCCATGATCTTAATCGAATGGGCGCGCTGAGATTCAGGATCACAAACGATGGCCCCTTTCTCGACGACAGCCATGACATAGCGTCTCCGCCCTGGACTTCCCTTCGCGAGTTGGAACAGGTAAGCCTCAAGCTCGAGCGTGGCGATGCTTATGATGATCCCGATTACGGCAAATGGTTGCGCATGCTTATCGCTCCAGGCGGTTCCCTCGGCGGTGCCCGCCCAAAAGCCAGCGTGGTCGATGAGAGTGACTCGCTCTGGATTGCCAAGTTTCCTAGCCGCCGTGACGATGATGATGTAGGCGCCTGGGAAGGCGTTGTCCACGAATTGGCAGCCCGCGCTGGACTCCAGGTAGCACCTGCCGAGACCCGCAAGTTCGGCAGCAATCACCACACCTTCCTGACAAAACGTTTCGACCGAACCTCTGATGGCAGCCGCGTGCACTTTGCCTCGGCCATGACACTACTGCACCGTAATGACGGCGACGACGCTGCAACGGGTGCAAGTTATCTTGAACTGGCTGAGCTGATCATAAAGTCCGGTTCGCAAACCGACCGCGATCTCGAAGAACTGTGGCGGCGTATCGTATTCTTCATCTGTGTTTCGAACACCGACGACCATCTACGAAATCATGGTTTCTTGCTCGATCACTCGGGCTGGTCACTTGCGCCTGCGTATGACATGAATCCAAACGCCCATGGCGCGGGACTCAAACTTAATATTTCCGAGACGGACAGTGCCCAGCACTTGACGCTGGCTCGGGACGTCGCACAGTTTTTTCGAATCGGGGATATTCAGGCTGAGGAGATTATCAACAAAGTGGCCTCTGCCGTTCGTGGCTGGCGCACCACCGCTAAAAAGTTTGGCATTTCGAGAGACGAGCAAGAACGCATGGCGCCAGCTTTTGATCTGGTGCGCTCTTGATCCTAGTTGACCTGGATCAAATCAACTATAGAATTGCTGCCGTATATACCTTCTTCGCCGGATTGGTTAGATGCCTAAACCTTGCTCAGATCTTTAACAGCAGGCAAACCCATTTTCAGTGCAATCAGACCCGCCAGCAAAGATACAACTACGGCCACACCCCCAACTGTGAATATGGCAGAAAACTCCTTTGAGGCAGTGGGAACAGTACGTTATCAGTACTACAAACACAGCATTCCTGAGCGTACGCTGGT
>CBDVDO010000204.1:0-3720 GCA_965372765.1 uncultured Anaerolineales bacterium | reverse complement strand
AAAAACACCTCCTGTATTTATTATACGAGAGGTGTTTTATTTCGTGTCCTGTTTCTGGGGGTCAGTTCATTGATTACCGGGGTTTTTTGCTAGCAGTAAGTTTCACCTGAGTAAAGTGAAATTAGTCTTTACTTTCTTCAGCGGCTTTTTTACCACCCTTGGTGACCTTGTCAATTTTTTGTTTCTGTTCTTCCAAAATTACCCGCCCTTGTTCCTGAAGCTTTTTCGCCTGTTCTTGGGCTTTTTGGGTGTATTCCTGGGCTGCAAGCCGGGCATCTTCTGCCGCTTTTTCAGCTCGCTGTCGGGCATCTTCAACCGTTTCAACCGCCTTGTCCTTTAACTCCAGGCTCTTGTCGACGATGACTTTTCGGGTTTCTTCTCCGGATTGAGGTGCTAATAATAAGGCAGTGATAGCTCCAGCAATACCCCCGAGTAATAACCCGGACATAAAAGCGCCAAATTCATTGCTATTATCAGACATAGTTCACACTCCTATTTTGTTTAATTGCTCAGTTAATCATTCTCAAACTTGAAAAAACTGAGGATTTTATTTAATCCAGCCAGGTATTGATTTAATTTTAGCACCGGTTCAACCAGGTGTTCACTGAGGAAAGCAGTTGTGCCCCTCAATGTATTGGCTGTTTCATTGGTTGATTCGAGGATTGGTTTAATCTCATTTTGAAGAAGCAGTGTTAAACGGGCAAGTTGAATGATGAGGATGATCATCACCCCGCCAATAAGAAGAAACTCCAAAGCCATGAAAATGATAAATATATCCCTCACGCGTGCTGTATCTGTTCCCGGCTGCAGTAACAGGGTCAAACCCACTACAACCAGGGCAAGTATTAGCAGGCCGCCGATGATAAAAGCAACTTTTTTCCCGGTTGATTGAGTTTTATTCTCTTGGATTTCTTCTTCTGCGGCAGATAATTCCAACGGGATAGTTTCCCGCAGAGATTGTTGGGGCTCTGTCATAATAGTCAGATTATAACATACTCTCTTAACCCCATAAATTTACCAGACGGAGTACCAAATAAACCATTATTTCATACCCTGACTGAAAAAAAACAAGAGGTTAATTGGCTGTTGAGGTATCTCATTAAAGGAGAGGAGGACAGGGATATTAAACGGTCGGGACTTATCCCGGTTTGCAGATAAGCCCCGTACAGATCAGGTGGAGATGGCGGGAATCGAACCCGCGTCCGAAAGATTCAACCGCTCGGACTTCTACGAGCGTAGGCAACTGTTCATTTTTATCAGATGGACTACAACTGCCCAGAGTTTCATCTGATTAGCCGCTGGAACCCGAAAGTCCCACTTGAACCGGAGTAGCGGCGTCATCCGGATGCACTCCTGCTTTCTGACGTTCATTCTCTCCCAGCAGGAGATTGAAAGAGGTGAACGAGATTGCTTCTGAGGGCAATCGTCTGTCTTACCCTGGCTTATGCAGCGAGGGGAAGAGCAGCATATTCAGTGCGGTTGGCACTTAAAAGTTTTGCGCTGATTTAACGAGAACGGCGCCTCTCGGCTCGCAATCCGGGGCCAATCTCTTCCGTCGATACCTTTCATCCCCGCTGTAATCATTATATCACAGCAGGGTGGCGGAGCTGGAGAGGCGTAATAGAAGGATATAAGAACTTTGCTGAGTATGCAATCCTGAACTAATAGGAACTCTTTCCCTGTACGGGTGCAGGTTCGATGCAGTCATCGTGAAGACCGCAGTTTATTCTCCAACGACGACCGTCCCGCGAAAGAAGATCTTCTGCTTCCACCGGTCCCCAGGTACCGATATCATAAACGGCGAGGTCATCAGTAGATTGATCTTCCCAGGATTGAATTAATGGATCGATGATTTGCCATGCTGTTTCTATTCCGTCACTTCTGGTAAACAGGGATGGATCGCCTGCGATGGCTTCACTAAGCAACCTCTCGTAGGCACCAGGAAGTTTTATGTCATCAAAGAACCCCTGGTAATGAAATTCCATGTCCACGGCGCGCATATTCTGCTCTGAATCGGGTTCTTTTGCCTGAAATTTTAAATGGATTCCCTCATCGGGTTGAATACACATGGAAAGTATGTTTGGAGTTAACTCATCAGGATTAGAAAGACCAAACATCAAGTGAGGAGGTTTTTGGAATTCGATGGTGATTTCTGTTGCTTTCCGTTTGAGTGATTTGCCCGATCGCAAATAAAATGGAACTCCTTTCCAGCGCCAATTATCAATGTATAGCTTAAGGGCGGCATAAGTGGGGGTTCGGGAATGTTGGGCAACGCCAGGGGTTTCGCAGTAACCCAGGTATTGTCCGGCCACAGAATCTTCCCGGCTTAATGGGTGAATGGATCGAAGTAGTTTGACCCGTTCATTCCTGATTGCATCAGCATTGAATGAAGCTGGCGCTTCCATCGCCACTAATGAGAGAAGCTGGAAGAGATGGTTTTGAAACATATCTCTCAGGATGCCGGCCTTCTCATAATATTCGGCTCGATGTCCGACATCTACACTCTCTGCAACCGTGATCTGGATGTTATCAATATATCGCCTATCCCATATCGGTTCAAAAATTGTATTGGCAAAGCGGAAGAACAAAATGTTCTGGGCAGTTTCTTTGCCCAGGTAATGATCTATTCTGTAAACCTGGTCTTCAGAAAAAACCTGGTGGATAATTTTGTTCAATTCCCGGGCGGTTTTTAGGTCTTTTCCGAACGGTTTTTCGATTATCACGTGTTTCCAGGGGGCGGATTTTATTCCTTTCTGGCTGGCAAGCCCTGCTTTACCCAGGTTTTGTATGGTTTGGCGGTAAAAATCAGGCGAGATTGCCAGGTAATATAGCCTGTTTGAAGGCTTATCTTCCAACGCATTTAAGATGTCCCCTAATTTGCGGAAATCTTCTGCATCTGCAAGGTTACCTGGTTGATAATAGATGTTTTTTGAAAAATTATCCCATTTGTCCTGCTGAAAAGAATCCGGACTGTATTTTTTGACTCCCTTCAGCAAGTGCTGTTTAAATTGATCATGAGAGAATTTTGATCTTGAGGTGCCGATTATCCGGGTTTCTGGTAACCGTTCCTTTTGATAAAGATTAAATAGTGCAGGGATTAACTTTCTGTGAGTAAGATCACCTGATGCGCCGAAAATCACTATAGTGATAGGATGATTATTCATCTTGAATTACCCTCCATATACCGGGATGGCTGCTCCGTGAATATCTCTGGCAGCGTCGGAAGTTAAAAAGAGGATTACATCCGCCAGCGAATCCGGGGAAACCCATCTTGAGGTATCTGCATCCGGCATGGCTTTTCTGTTTTCCGGGGTGTCGATGGTACCTGGCAGAACGCAGTTGGCATTAATGCCTTGAGATTTTAGTTCCGCGGCCATACTTTCAGTTAAGCGGAGCATAGCTGATTTTGCTGCACTGTAAGATCCCATCCCGGCTTTTCCAGAGAGGGCAGGCCTGGCTCCGATACTGACAATCTTTCCTGATTTATTTTCTAGCATAGGGGGCACGACAGCTCTTGAGATATTAAGCAAGGTGCGGACATTTAAGTCCATCATCACATCCCAGGTCTTGTCTGTTGTTTCATGGACTTTTTCTCCCATCCTGAACCCTCCTGCGGTATGAACCAGGATATCAACGCGGCCGAAATGATCTACTGCTTTGGACACTGCAGAAGAAACCTTTGAAGCATCTGTTAAATCAATTGACGAAATCAACAGGTGG
>CBDVDO010000203.1:0-3774 GCA_965372765.1 uncultured Anaerolineales bacterium | reverse complement strand
TTTTTACAAAGTTCCTCCGCGAAATCAGCGGCGGCAGCCTGATCAATGTCAGCCACAACCACATTTGCACCAGATTCAGACAAGGCTTCTGAAAATTGCTGCCCCAGGAATCCAGCCCCACCTGTGACAATGGCAACCCGGTTAGTAAGGTCAAATAATTTTTGGACCTCGTTCATGGTCATCTCCATTTTATCTACAGCTTGCAACCGCTCTTCCCCCGCCATCTAAACCAGCAAAAGTTAAGGAGTTCTTCCTTTTCCGTTAGTTTGAGGAAGATTTATTACCATCAGCTTTTAAGAAGCCCCCGTCTTCCAGGTAATCAATGATCTCCTGGGCACACTCTTTGGGAGTCTTCTTCTCCGTTGTTACAGAAATCTCAGGGTTAACCGGTTCCTCATAAGGGTCATCAATACCGGTAAATCCCTTAATCTCGCCGCTGCGTGCTTTTGCATAAAGGCCCTTTACATCTCTATCCTCACATACTTCCAGGGACGTGTTGACAAACACCTCGATGAACTTGTCTTCACCGACCATTTTTCTGGCCTCATTGCGCGTTTTACTGTAGGGACTGATAGCAGCACAAATCACTGTCCCTGTATGACGGGCAATCTCTCCCGCTACAAACCCAATGCGGAGAATATTGGTATCCCGATCTTCCTTACTAAATCCCAGTCCTTTAGATAAATTGGTGCGGACCACATCTCCATCCAGGGTTGTTGCTGCTCTGCCGTGCTCAAGAAGCATTGGCGTAAGAGCATTGGCAATTGTTGATTTTCCAGATCCGCTTAATCCCGTAAACCAGATGCATAATCCTTGTTTGTGGAGAGGTGGATAAGAATCCCTCAAGATATCAGCAGTTTCCTTGCGGGTGAACCAACCAGGAAGTTCTTTGCCCTTGTTGAGATATTCCTCTCGGACCTTGGTCCCGGAAATAAACAATGACTTGGCATCCTCCGGCGCCTCTTCTTTAGCAACATATTTATCATCTTTCTCAATATAAACCAGCTCATTAAATAATACTGGCGTTACACCAGTTTCATCCTTATATTGCTCAATCATTTCTTGAGCTTCGTAAGGACCGTAGAAAGGTTTACCATTGCTGTCCTTTCCCGGACCTGCATGGTCCCTACCCACTATGAAATGGTTGGCTCCATAATTTCGGCGGATGATTGCATGCCAGACCGCTTCACGAGGACCAGCCATTCGCATGGCTAACGGCAGCAAGCTCAACACCGTGTTTTTATCGTAATAGTTTTCAACCAGCGTTTTGTAAACCCGAACCCGGGTATAGTGATCGACATCACCGGGTTTTGTCATCCCGACAACAGGATGGATGAGCAAACTTCCCCCGACTCTTTCGATTGCCCGTTTTGTCAAGTCTTCATGCACCCTGTGCATGGGATTGCGGGTTTGGAAGGCAGTAACATCTTCATTTCCAATCTTCGTCAGGATTTCACGCACTTCAACCGGGGTCAATCGAATATCGGTAAAATCATAATAAATTGGTAAATTGATAATCGTTAATTCTCCCGAAATGCATAAATCACCCCACTGCTCCATTTCAGATACGAGCGGGTGACGATGATCAGTCGAACCCAGTACCAACCGGGCTTCCCTGGTCGGATCCCAACGGTAAACTTCCTCGATCCGCATCACAGCGATGATATAGTTCCTGGAGTCTCTCAGGGTGATCCATTCTCCCCGGGAGGGAAGTTCTTCTTTCTCAATCTTCAGGGTAATCGGGATGGGAAACAGTACTCCATTTGCTAATCTCATTTCGGTTAATACGCGGTGATAATCATCCTCCCCCATAAAGGAATTGAGGGGAGAAAATCCTCCGACAGCAAGGAGCTCTAAATCATGCAGGGAGCGGTCTGACAGCTGGTGGGAGGGATATTGATTAGCTTTTTCCAGCCAGGCTTCTTTTTCTTCATCCTTGACAACAAGATTGACCAGCTCTTCCCCATAGGGTTTAATAATTCCATTAGTATTCATAGTGCTACACTTCTCCTAATAACTTTCAATTTCTGATTTCTCCCTTGCGGAAGAATTTGTGTTTTTTCTAAAATCGACTGCATATGATACCACATCAAAATACCTGTCAATTTCCAGCAGATTTCAGGTTAATACCCTGGTCCCAATGACCAGAACGGGCAGTTCTACCTTGTCGATAATTTTTATTGTGAGATTGCCCATAATCATTTCTTTTAGGCCTTCATGCGCCTTTGATGATCCAATTATTACTAAATCATAGTTTTCCAATTGAGTCTCCCGGATAATTTCTTCAATGGGAATTCCCCGGCGGATTTTCACCGCAGAGTCAATTTCCAATTCTTCCAAAATTTCCACTGCGTGCCTGAGATGCTGCGCGAAAGGCGTGTCAGTTTGCAGGATTTCTTCCACTGTTTCATCTATCTGATCTAACCCAGTGTACATAGTTGGCACAGCACCGGGAAAAACATGGAGCAGGGTGACCGAAGCGTCCAGGTCATGGGCAAATCTAGCCCCCTGGGTGATTAACGAAAAATCATCCTCTTTACATCCTGAACATAACAGTATCTTATCTAGTTTTGGTTTTGTATTCTGGGTTAGTAAAAGAGAGATGATGGACTGTTTGATTAACATTGGGTCCACGTCAATCGCTTTATTAAAACGGCTTACCCGATCAGCATTTGTAATCAATAGCTGATAATTCTCCTGCGTTAATTCTTCCTTGATAATGTCGCCAGGACTGCCAAGTTTAATAAATACACGAGGAGATAATCCATCCAAGTCGATTTTTACCTGGTCGGCCACAGCCTCTCCATTTTCCGGGTGCCCATCCTTTGGGATACCTACCAGCACATTCAGCTCGGCTTTGGTTGCCTGGGCAATAATTTTTCCCATCATCACTGGCGGATGGTTATACCATTCACTCTCCAGATAGATTAATATCTTCATAAGATCTTGTAATCCTCCTTAATGCATCGTTCCAATGCCCAATAGACGGATAGCGACTAAAACTGCTCCTATCATAGGGAGGAAAGAAAAAGCCAAACGAATGCGGGGACCAGCGAAGAATCGGGTTGCCGTTGCGCCTATCTGGGCCCCTATTGCCGCCCCTGTATGCATAACTAACGCCATTAATATATCCACGTTTCCTTTTAAGGCATGGGTAATTGTGCCAAAAGCGGAAGAGAATATGATTTCGAACAAGTCTGTTCCCACAGCTATATGAGTTGGGATTCCTAACACATAAATCAGCATCGGCATCCTGATAAAACCCCCTCCAACCCCCAGGCTGCCAGCCAGAATCCCTGTAAAAAAACCTACACTTAAAACCATCCAGATTGAGATGGATTCGATTCCCGAGACTGGAAATGAAACCATGGGTGGAATATTTACAGCCCGAATTCTCTTAGATAATCCTTTAAAACCAACAGCATCCTGAACGTCAATTTGATCTGTCCGGACCATTTGGATCGCCCGAATGCTTTCCCAGCCTGTAAAGATGCTGATACCAACCAGAATTACTATGTAAGTCACTCCGATCGTGATATCGATTACCCCCGTATCTTGGAGGGCTTCAATAATCCGCGCTCCTATTTCAACACCGATGATCGTCCCCATCACCATATACATTCCCAGTTTCAAATCCACATGACCCAGGGCGCGATGTCTGCGGGCGGCAACAATGGATTTCCCGGTCATATGGGCCAGGTCTGTGCCGATTACAAAATTCATGGGCACGCCGGTCCAAAACATCATCGGACCTGCTAGAAACCCTCCACCTAC
>CBDVDO010000202.1:0-3797 GCA_965372765.1 uncultured Anaerolineales bacterium | reverse complement strand
CTGAAGACAAAATCCGGGGTATGGTATTTGACTTTATTGAAAGCACAATCGGCGGATACTCGATATACCTGGTGAATGGACGCTACAGGGCAGATGTCCTCGCTTCTCGTGCGGAAGCCGTTTCCAGGCCATTTGCATATGGCCCGTATATCGTTGAAGAGACAACCGCCATTGTCCGATTTATCCTGCCGGTAGAAACAGATGCGGGGAAATTTGAACACGGCAAGATATTGGAACCTGCATCAGCGGTAAGCGGCACCCAGAAGCGGGCAGAGTTGTTAAGTTGGCTATTTCTAAATTTCTTTGCTGAAGCGTTAATCCGCGTAGTGCAAAAGGAAGATGAGATCTGGCTGCTTGAATCGGGTATGCGAAGCGCGTTTTATCGCTGGATCCGAAGGGATGAGGATGAGTGATCATTAGCTCCATGGAACAATCTAGCTACGGGGTCGTTTCTCTTCAGCAGACTTCTATTGTCTGCATACTGAAAGCTGGCGCCTGCCTACTGAACTTTTATCGCGATGACCCCATCACTCAGTCTCCAAGTCCCAAAGTCCCATAGTAACCGAGTCTCAAAATCCCCCAAATCACACCTTCACACACTCTCCCCTCTTCACCTGGAAACGGTCAAAATCCCGGACCACATGCACCTCCGGAAATACCGCGCTAGCTTCCTCCAGCACCTGGCCTTCCCGGTAACGGCGGGAGATATGAGTCAGCAGCAGGGTCCCCACCCCAGCCTCATTTGCCAGTTCCCCAGCCTGGCTGGCTGTCAGGTGACCAAATTGCTCCGCCAGCTCTTTTTCCGTTTCCAGATAGGTGGCTTCAATCACCAGGGCATCCGCTCCCCGGGCAAATTCCACCAGATTATCCGTCCGCCCGGCGTCGCCAACATGGACTAACTTGGTACCAGCTTGCACTTCGCCCAACACCATTTCCGGATCAATCCTGCGACCATCCGGAAGGGTGACTGCGTTTCCGTTCACCAGTTCACCGCGCCAGGGACCAGGAGGGATCTTTAACGCCTTGGCTTTTTCAGGAAGAAATGGACGGCGGGAAAACTCTTCAAAGACAAATCCAAAACAGTCCGGGGTCCGATGATAAACAGGGAAAGCGGTTACAGTAAAATCATTTTCTTCAAATATCACTCCCGACTCCAGATCCTGAAATGTGATCTCCACCGGGGGATACTTGCCCTTCAGCACCACACCAAACAACAGGTCCCGGATGCGGTCCAGGGCTGATTTACCACCCACGATGAGGATTTTGTCCATCGTTTCCCAGCGCACAAAGGTGGAAATCAAGCCGCCCAGACCCAGAATGTGATCCAGGTGCCCATGGGTGACCAGGATGCGATCCAGGCGTTTAAAACCCAACCCGGACTTTAGAATCTGGCGCTGGGTACCTTCTCCGGCGTCGATCAGAAAGCGGTGTTCCCCCCGTAAAACCACCTGGGAGGTTAATCCCCGCTGCACGGAGGGCGCTGAGGCGGAAGTGCCTAAAAAGACGATTTCGAACAAAATATATTCCTCAAGATGATTTTGACTATCTCCTTTATTTTACCGCATGAGGGAAAGACTGGGGGGCTTGGAGAAAGGGAGACTTGATGATATGCGTTAAAATGTTTAAGGTTTAAGGTTTAAAGGTTGTTTTAATGACTGGGAGACTTTGTGACGGCGGGACTGGGAGAAACCAGGTTTAAGGTTGAAAAGTTTAAAGTTTAAACGTTGAGAAACTATTCTACAATAGTATCTACTTGAGTCCCACTTTAGTGGGACTTAGGTTACATAGCCCGCGATTTTAATCGCCGGGAGATCGTGGGACTTAGGTTACTTAGCCCGAGAATTAGAAGCCTGTCTTGAGTAGCTGATGCAATGCATCAGCGTATCGAAAGGCCTGTCCTGAGTAGCATGAGCACTTCGCTAAGCCTGTCCTGGTCCCTCCCGATCGGAGTCGAGGGAAGCGAAAATCAAGCTCGGCTTGGTTGAAGACGAAGGGTCGGGCGAGCGGAGAAAGGGTGATAATGATTTGCTTACCCTTCGACTACCACTTCCCCCTCGACTACCCTCGGGGTCAAAACGTGTCCGCTCTGGGAGTTTTTAACAAAGGGCTCACAATGACAGCATTAAGAGAACAGACCTCCGAGGTCTCAACGACCTCGGAGGTCTACCATACAACCAATCATGCTATAATTCGGACAGGTTTGCAGGAAATTTTAAAATGGCAAAATCATCCCCAAAATCCAAAACTAAAGCTAAATCCCCCGCACCAGGAAAAAACCCGGTACTGACTGGATTACTGTTGTCTGCTATGGGTATCGTGACCGCACTGGGGTTATTCTCCAGCCAAAGGGGTGCCATCCTGTCAACAATCCAGTCCTTGCTTTTAAAAGGATTCGGTTGGGGAAGTTACCTTTTGCCGCTGCTGCTCTTAGGCGGAGGCTTATTGATCCTGCTGCGGAAAATGGAAGGAGCTCCTAAACTTTCCCCGGTTCAAATAACCGGTTTCGTGGTCCTCTACCTGGCGGGATTAACATCCCTGCAGTATTTCACCTTCCCGGTGGATTTTAACGCCTCCCGGACAATTGCCGCTGGAGGATTGGGAGGTGGATACGCAGGCGCTTACCTGCTGGCGCCGCTGCAGTCCACTTTTGGATCAGCCGGAACTGCCATAGCCATTTTTGCGGTGATCCTGCTCAGCCTGTCACTCACCCTGGATATCCCGGTTCTGGATCTGTTCAAGTGGGTTCCCGGGTTCGCAGGCTCTCTTAAGAATTTGTTCCAGAAACTGTTCCCCAAGCAGGAAAAACCTGCTCACCTGCCCCCAGCTTCGGCAAAAATTCCCACTCCCATCCTCAGGCGGGGGCCCGAAGCCCAACCCAGCTCATCCATGGAACCCTCCATGTTTCCCGAGGATGCACCGGAGCTAAATTGGGTCCTGCCCAACATCCCTGACATCCTTAATATCGGTCAAGACATTGAACCTAATGAAGAATTTGACCAGCACCGGGCGGCCATCATCGAAGAAACCCTGGAATCCTTTGGCGCCCCGGGGCACGTGGTGGAGATCAACCGCGGTCCCACAATCACTCAATTTGGTGTGGAACCGGATTTTATTGAGGTCAGAAATCAAAAACGGCGCGTCCGGGTCAGCAAAATTACCGGGCTGGCCGATGACCTGGCACTGGCCCTGGCAGCCAGACGCATCCGCATGGAAGCACCAGTTCCAGGCAAGGGTTATATTGGCATAGAAGTGCCCAATGAAGAGATTTCCCTGGTGGCGCTGCGTGATGCCATTCAGAGTCCCAATTTCAAAAAGTTGAAAACACCTCTAAAGTTTGCCCTCGGACGAGATGTATCCGGCAAAGCGCTTGCCGCTGATCTGGCTGACATGCCGCACCTGTTAATTGCTGGTACCACCGGTTCTGGTAAATCGGTCTGTGTCAATTCTTTGATCTCGTGCTTTTTGCTTCACAACACACCGGATGATCTACGCATGATCATGGTTGATCCCAAACGGGTGGAACTGTCCGGGTATGACGGCATCCCTCACCTGCTGGCTCCGGTGGTAGTGGACCTGGAACGCGTGGTCGGTGTTTTGCAGTGGGTTTCCCGGGAAATGGATCAGCGCTATCATAAATTTTCCCAGGCTGGCGCCCGCAACATCATCGACTATAACAAGAAAACAGTAAAAGAAGGGGGCAAGAAACTGCCCTACCTGGTGGTAATCATTGACGAGCTGGCTGACCTGATGATGCTGGCGCCCACGGAAACAGAAAGAGCCATCACTCGTCTGGCCCA
>CBDVDO010000201.1:0-3801 GCA_965372765.1 uncultured Anaerolineales bacterium | reverse complement strand
AAGGGGAAACCAATGTCCTGCCACTGCAGGAAAACTGGGTCAGTATTTGGAATGCCTGGGCAGATGAATCAGGGGAGCTGGGTCCGGTGTATGGCGCTCAATGGCGATCCTGGAAGTCGGCCGATGGTAAGGTAATTGATCAGATTTCACGGGCCGTGGAGCAAATCAAAACTCAGCCGGATTCCCGCAGGATCCTGGTCAGCGCCTGGAATGTCGGGGAGCTGGAGAAAATGGCACTGCCTCCCTGTCATTTGCTGTTTCAATTTTACGTCGCCGGAGGCAAACTGTCTTGCCAGCTTTATCAGCGCTCAGCGGATGTGTTTTTAGGCGTCCCTTTTAATATCGCTTCCTATGCCTTATTGACCCTGATGGTTGCCCAGGTCTGTGATTTGGAGCCCGGTGATTTTGTACACACCCTGGGTGATACCCATTTATACCTGGACCATTTAGAAAAAGCGAAACTGCAGTTAAGTAGAAAACCATATCCGCTGCCGAAAATGATCCTGAACCCGGATGTACGTTCAAGATTTGAGTTTTCTTATGGCGATTTTACCCTTCAGAACTATCAGTCACATCCGCATATTAAAGCCAGGGTATCAGTATGATAATTTCCATTATTGTGGCAGCAGATGAAGGGAACGGGATCGGATTAAATAAGGCCATCCCCTGGCATTTACCGTTGGATTTGAAAAGATTTAAAACCCTTACCACGGGACATCATCTGGTAATGGGCAGACGAACGTATGAATCGATTGGCTCCCCCCTTCCAGGCAGAAGGATGATTGTGCTTTCCAGGGATCCTGAATTTCAGGCGGAGGGCTGCCAAACAGCGCGGTCTCTCCAGGAATCTTTCCAGATGGCAATGGATGCCGGGGAGAGGGAAGTATTTGTAATCGGGGGGGCTGAAGTGTTTTCTGAAGCGCTGGTAGTTGCTGATCACCTTTATCTGACCAGGGTGCACTGCACCCAGGAGGCGGATAGGACCTTTCCAGCTTTCAACGAAGAGAATTGGACGCTGGTCTGTGAGCAACTTCATCCAGCGGATGAGTTGAACCAATTCCCCCAAACCTTTGCCCACTATGTTAAGAAAACTTTTCCGTAATTCTGAAGAATTGAGGATTTTTTTCCCTGGATTATTTCCCTGCCAGCAGGTTGATCTTTTCCCAGGGCTTTAGATCAGATTGAAGAGCCAGGAGTTCCCGGAGTTCGAATATTTGATCCCTCAGCCCGGCCGCGGTTTCGAATTCCAGGTTTTCTGCAGCCGTAAGCATCTGTTTTTCCAACTCGTCGGTAATACTCTTGAGTTCCGGCAGGGGGATTGCTTGTGCCCCCCCTGCTTTATAATCCCCTCCTGCTTCAGCAATTGCCTTCTTCTTAACTCTTTCCGTGATATCCGTGATGGATTTCTTGATGCTTTCCGGCTGGATGCCGTGTTCCTGGTTGTATTTGTTTTGCTTCTCCCGCCGCCGTTCGGTTTCATCGAGGGCGGTTTGCATGGCCGGAGTGATTTTATCGGCGTACATGATGACCTTGCCCTGCAGGTGGCGGGAAGCCCGGCCGATGGTTTGGATTAAAGCTGTGTCTGAGCGTAAAAATCCAGCCTTATCCGCATCCAGGATAGCTACCAGGGAAACCTCCGGCAGATCAAGACCTTCCCGGAGCAGGTTAATCCCTACAATTACATCAAATACACCCATTCTTAAATCCCGCAGGATGCTGACCCGTTCCAGAGTGTCGATTTCTGAGTGCAGGTAATGCACTTTTATTCCGCTTTCCTCCAGGTAGGTTGATAAATCTTCAGCCATCCGTTTTGTCAGCGTAGTAACCAAAACCCGTTCACTCCGTTCTGTGCGTTGGTAGATTTCACCGATCAGGTCATCTACCTGTCCTTCGATGGGCCGGACAATAACTTCAGGATCGATTAACCCAGTCGGCCGAATGACCTGGTCAATAACCTTTTCTACTTTGCCTAATTCGTAAGGTCCGGGCGTGGCAGACGTATAAATCGTATGTCCCATTTTCCCTTCAAATTCCTCGAATTTGAGAGGCCGATTATCGAGAGCTGACGGTAACCGGAAACCATATTCGACCAGGGTTGCTTTTCTGGATTGGTCTCCATTAAACATGCCCCGTATTTGGGGAACGGTCATATGCGATTCATCCAGGATTAGAAGATAATCCTGGGGAAGGTAATCCATCATTGTCCAGGGAGCAGATTGGGGTGGGCGCTGATCCAGGTGGCGGGAATAGTTCTCGATTCCTGAACAATAGCCAATTTCCCGCAGCATTTCCAAATCATACTTGCAGCGCTGCTCAATCCGCTGCGCTTCCAGAAGTTTCCCATGTTTATTAAAATAGATGATTTGCTCATCCAGTTCTTCCTCAATGTCCACGATTGCCTGGCGTAACTTTTCCTCTTCAGTAATGAAGTGCTTGGCAGGGAAGATACTTACTTCATTGATTTCTTCCAGGATCTCCGCGGTTACCCGGTGTATCCTGGTTATTCTTTCTACCTCATCACCAAAAAAAGAAATCCGGTAGACATATTGATCTTCGTAAGCAGGCGCAATTTCCAGGGTATCACCCCGAACGCGGAATGAACCCGGTTTGAGATCAATGTCGTTCCTGGTATATTGCCCCTCGATTAACTGCCGCAGCAGAGCATTCCGGCGGTAGATATTTCCCACTTTTAGTTCGATTACCACACTTCCGTATGCTTCGGGGTTACCAAGCCCGTAAATGCAGGAAACGGAGGCGACGATGATGACGTCTTTTCTGGACATCAAGGCTGTTGTCGCTGCCAGGCGTAATCGTTCGATTTCCTCGTTGATGTCGGTTTCTTTTTCTATAAAGAGATCATGATGCGGGATATAGGCTTCAGGCTGGTAATAATCATAATAACTGACGAAGTATTCCACCGCATTTTCAGGAAAGAAGGACTTAAACTCAGCGTACAGCTGGGCTGCCAGGGTTTTGTTGTGGGCCATCACCAAGGCAGGCATTTGCATTTTTTCAATGATGTTTGCAATGGTATAGGTTTTTCCCGTTCCAGTAGCTCCCAGGAGAACCTGGTGCTGCTCACCATTTTGGATTCCCTGGATGAGTTTTTCAATCGCCTGGGGTTGGTCACCCATGGGCTGGAAAGGAGCTTGAAGTATAAAATCCATATTTTTCCTTATTGACGAACGTATATGGGATTGCTGAATATCCAACCCCGCCGTAATCCTTTATAAGGCAAGTATACTTCTACCCTGTAAACTCCGGGTTGAGTGGCGGTGTACGAGCATATCTCCCGATTCATCCAGGTTTTCAATGGTTGACCATCTTTTATTAAGACACACTCAGCTTTAAGCGGCAGAGTGATCTGCAGGGTAACTCCGTCATTGAGGGAGATTTCATCTCCCATGACGACAGAGCTGTGCCTGCCCGATCCCTTAAATTGGAACCCGCTGGTTGGATGCGGAAGATCGTAGCCGACGAAGGCATGACCCTGTCCGAGTGCCTCCAGAATCATCTTTTTATCCGGGGACAAATTTCCTGTGAGAGGCGAAGGAATGACTAGGTGGGTATTTATCCCTCTGAAGTGAAATAGGTAAGGGAACAGGGTTCGTTTTAACGGTCCCAGGCGGGCAGCCAGGGCATGAGCATCGGAGCCGCCGATTGCGACAACCTTCTGACCCTCGGCAGTTAAACGATCCCAAATATTCAGCGTTTCCGGGATGGGACCCCGGGCTATGTGCTTTGGAAGGTCGGCACAAAACACGGCTTCAATTTTGCTGTTCAGTCTGGTTTTAAACTCGG
>CBDVDO010000200.1:0-3829 GCA_965372765.1 uncultured Anaerolineales bacterium | reverse complement strand
ATTTGGAAGACAAGCGAAAAGTTACTCCAGCTGGTTTGATTCACCTGTTTATTGTGTATTTCGTCTGGGGCAGCACTTATCTGGCGATCCGGATTGGTATCCGGAGTGGAGCTGGGTTTGAACCTTTCTGGTTTGGGGGAATGAGGGTTTTTACAGCCGGCATCATCCTGCTGGGTTGGGGATTATTAAGGGGAAAGGACCTCCGCCCGTCGAAAAAAGATTTATTGATCCTGGCCGGATCTGGTTTTTTGTTGTGGATTGGCGGCAATGGGTTGGTTGTCTGGGCTGAACAGCAGGTACATTCTGGAATTGCTGCTCTTGTCGTAGCAACTGTGCCGATTTGGGTTGCTTTTCTGGATTCAATCCTGGATTCCCGGATCCCAACCCTGAAGGTAATCCTCTCGCTGATTATTGGTTTTTCGGGAATTGTCATCCTCAGCCTGCCGGTATTTACATCAGGTATTAGAGCTGATCTTTTATCCATTTTGGCCTTACTTCTCGCCAGCTTCAGCTGGGCATCTGGTTTAGTTCTTCAAACCCGACACCCGGTTGCCTTAAGCCGGGGAATTAGTTCGGGTTATCAGCAGTTGTTTGGCGGGATATTTTTTGCAATTATTGCGTTAATTGTGCGGGAGCCCCTTCCCACTCCAACCACGCAAGCTTGGTTAGCCTGGGGGTACCTGGTAATTTTTGGTTCATTGATCGCCTTTACCTCATTTGTTACTGCCTTGCAAATTCTACCTACCAGGCTGGTCACTACTTACTCTTATGTTAACCCGGTGATTGCTGTCTTATTGGGTTGGTTAATTCTGGGCGAGCCCATCACGTACTGGACAATTGCCGGTGGAGTTTTGGTGCTGATCGGAGTCACTGGAATCTACCGGGCAAGCAGTACCTCCAAAGAACCAGCGACGGGGGAGGTCCCTGGATAAGAGCGTCTGAGGCCGCAGATTTCCCCGGGTTTAGATACGGTATAATCAAGAATTATTGGAGTTTTCACAATCGAAAGAAAACAGTGGAGCAGCTATGCGAGCAGTAGATATTATTATTAAAAAACGGGACGGGAAGGAATTAAGTCGGGAAGAAATCAACTATTTTGTTGAAGGATTCACGGATGGTTCTATCCCCGATTACCAGGCCGCTGCCTGGACAATGGCGGTTGTAATCAATGGTATGACCCAGCAAGAGACAACGGACCTGACAATGGCTATGGTCAATTCTGGCGATGTGCTGGATTTGTCTCAGGTTGTTCCCCTTGCTGTTGATAAACATTCCAGCGGCGGGGTAGGGGATAAAACCACACTGGTTGTGGAACCCCTGGCAGCCGCTTGTGGCCTTCCGGTAGGGAAAATGTCCGGACGGGGGTTGGGATTCAGCGGAGGGACACTGGATAAAATGGAATCCATACCAGGATTCCGGGTTGATTTAACCACGGAGGAATTTTTATCCCAACTGGATCGAATTGGGTTGGTATTAACGGGTCAGTCTGCAGACCTGGCTCCAGCGGATGGAAAATTCTACGCGTTGAGAGATGTCACTGGTACTGTGGATTCAATCCCCTTGATAGCATCTTCCATCATGAGCAAAAAGATTGCTGCTGGAGCGCAAGCAATTGTCCTTGACGTGAAGATCGGTTTGGGCGCGTTTATGGAAACCCTGGAGGAAGCCAGGAACCTTGCTCGATTGATGGTTGATATAGCCCATCTGGCTGATAGAAAGGCGGTTGCCTTGATTTCGGATATGAATCAGCCGCTGGGAAGGGCAGTCGGGAATGCCCTGGAGGTCAAGGAAGCGATTGATACTCTGCAGGGGAATGGGCCTGCGAATTTTGGAATTCACTGCCTGGATGTGGTAGAACAGATGTTGGTATTGGGAGGGGCATTCCCGACAGTAAAAGAGGCCAGAAAATCTGCCGAGACTGCTTTACACGATGGTACAGCATGGCAGAAATTCCTGGATTTGGTTCGGGCTCAGGGAGGAGATATTGATTACGTGGAACATCCGGATAAACTTCCCCAGGCTCCTGTGATTAAAGTTGTTAAATCCCCAGAAACCGGTTATTTGAGTCAAATTAATGCCCGGGTCGTAGGAGAAACGGCAGTTGGTTTAGGCGCGGGGAGAGAGAAAAAAGGAGATCAAATCAACCATGCAGTCGGGGTTGAAATTCTACGTGAGGTTGGCGATCAGATAAAGGCAGGGGATGATCTATTTATCCTCCATGCGGGGGATCAAGCAGATTTTGATATCGCCCTAAGTCGATTAATTAAAGCACATCAATGGAGTGAATCACACGTTGATCCGCTTCCCCTGGTTTATGATATTGTCAGTTGAGATTAATTTCTAGAGATTAGTCGTTAGGTAAAAGCGCCAATAAAACCGCTGGTTTATTGGCGTATTTTTTTATTGGCTCTTCACCCTGTATCAGCGAACACAACACGTGATTTAGAAGCTGATTAACCGGAGTTGGGATATCCACTTTGTGACCCGCCCTCACAACGGCTCCATTTAGCTGGTCCACCTCGCTTTTCCCCCGGCCGCTGTACAAATCTATATGAAATGAGGGCATTTTGCCCCCTCTGCCTCCCCCGATTGCTTTAATCAATAAGGGTCTGGAAAGCTGTCTGGGCAGGTACTTAACGACCAGAGCCAGTAATTTTATGGGAACCCCGGGAAGGTTTACCGGCGGGATGCCCATCCGGCTCATCACTTTCAGGGTTTCACGAAGCTGCTTAAGCTCCAGGTCGAATAAATCCGGATCAGAATAAATTTGGGCTGGTGTTAAATTCAGGATCGCCGAACTGGCATTTCCCATCAAATTGGTTAATAATTTTGACCATTTCAGGCTCTCTGGCCGGTCATATAGTTTTAAATTAAGCCCTGCCTGGTTGAAGATAGGTAGAATCACCCGGGAAATCGGATGAATATCTGCTATGGCCATTCCCCTCAAGCGCCGGACTGTAATGTCTCCTTTTCCTTTTCTTTCCACAGCAGTGGTCACAGTCCCCGGGATCACCAGATCATCGCCAATGTGATCAGCTAGAATTTTTTCACTTTCCACGCCATTTTGCAGACAGAGGATTGGAGGCAAGTGTTTCCGGAGCCGCTTCAAATCCGGCAGAATGGTATCAAGGTGATATGTTTTCAAGGCTAGGATAACGAGATCAAATTTACCCTCTTGTATCTCATCCAAACTGCTGATACAGATAGGGGAAGGTATCTGATATTGAGTTCCATCAATATCCATCCTCAACCCATGGGATCGGAGCGCTTCCAGGTCCTGATGCCGTTCCAGGAATACGACCTGATGGCCCTGTAGACTCAGGCTTCCCCCAATATATGTGCCAATGGCTCCGGCCCCGTAAATTAAAAATCGAAATCCCATAGTTTTGAGTTGGAAAGATTGGAGATCAATCATGCAGATGGCAGGTCACGTTGTGTCCCCTCAGAATCCAGTTGTTATTCTCGGGTTTGAATTGCAGTGTAGTATATCCGGTATTAGAAAACCGGAAATTAGGACCCTGGAAATTGGGCTGCGGAGTAAGTCCTACTGCAGCATGAATCACCATGTTGAGCAGCCCCCCGTGAGAGATGATTAAATACCTGCCCGGGGGATTTTTCATCAGCAGGTTAATTGCCTTTCCTGCCCGCAGAAAAAGTTCCCATTGACTTTCTCCAGTGCTGGCAATAGGTTGGTACAGAGGTATGAAGTCCGGAGGAGGAATTTCCTGCATGGCTTCCTCGTGCAGCATTCCAGCTAATTTACCGTTGTCCCTTTCCATCCAGATTGGATCATATTCCAGCGGAAGATTGAGGGCTTTAGTGATAATCT
>CBDVDO010000199.1:0-3870 GCA_965372765.1 uncultured Anaerolineales bacterium | reverse complement strand
TCCTCGGGTGAGGATATATTCCCAATCGCGCCCGGAGACGGGCACTCAGAGCATACGGGGTTTATCCAATCCGAGACGGCATTTACGATTTCCGTTAACAACAAGGAACCTGGTCCCATCGAGGGACCAGGTTCCTAATCTTATCTTTTTTCCCTACCAGCTGCGGAGTTGTGCGCCCAGTTCCTTTTCCAAACGCTTTACTATTGACCCCCTGATAGAGGCAACCTCTTTGTCTGTTAAGGTCTTTTCTGGATGCTGATAAACCAGGCTGTACGCCAGACTCTTTTTACCTTCACCTAATTGCTTTCCCCGGTAGACATCAAATAATTTAACTTCTGCCAGGGTTTTTCCTCCAGTTTGAATGATGAGTGATTGGACAGTTTGAGCCGGAACATCATCATCTACTACCAATGCCAGGTCCTCCAGCACAGGAGGTTGGCCTGGAATCGATTCCACATCAAACAGGTCATCCACTTCGTTCAACAGAGTTTCCATATCCAGTATTGCAGCTGTCAGCGGAGCTTCAGCAAGCTTATAATTATCTTTCACCTTGGGATGAATTTCTCCCATTATGCCCAAAAGTTTGCCCTCCTTTTCAATCCGAGCGCACTTCCCAGGATGAAAACTTGGCCCAGTGTCTGGCACGTAGCTGACATTCTCGACATGAAGGTCTGCCAGCAGTTCCTCGATTAATCCTTTCAGGTCATAAAAATCCATCAGTTCCCGATCTGCACACTGCCATGAAAGATGTGTCCTTACCCCGGTCAAAGCAATCGCCAACTTTAATTTTTCATCAACCGGATGCTTATTCTCGCCATTCGGGGAAAATTCCAAACCAATTTCAAACAATGCTATTCTTTCCCTGTTGCGGCGGTTCTTTTCTACAACCTCCAACAAGCTGGCAAGCATACTCCTGCGCATCACGGTTTTATCTGAGCTGATGGGATTGGCGAGTTCCAGATAATCCTGGTCTGGGAAACTCTGATCTGGAGGGAATATCCGCAATTCAGCCTCAGGGGAAGTGATCCGGTAGGTGACGATTTCCTGTAACCCAATTCCTGCCAATTTGTCCCGGATCTTATCTTCCAGTTCCAAGGCTCGATTGCCTGCCTGCAGCGGCAGCTCATCAGCAAGGTTAGTTTCGGGAATCTTGTCATACCCATACACCCGGGCTATTTCTTCCATCAAATCTGCTTTACCGACCATGCCCTCACCGATATCCAGGCGATGAGGAGGTGTCACAACAAAAAGCTCATCCTTTTTGACAGTGACGATAAAACCAAGTTTCTTGAGCAGCTCTCCAATCTCAACCGCTGAGAGCGATATGCCTAACCAACGCTTGATATCTCCAGGAGTGAGCTTTACCTTTGTTTCAACAGGCGGAAGCGGATACTCATCCACCAAGCCTTGAGCCACTACACCTCCGGTCCATTTTCTTATCCACTCCAGGCACCTCTGAACTCCCTGCGACGCAATTGCTGGATGAACACCCCGTTCAAATCGATATGCTGCTTCTGAGGGAAGCCCCTGGGCAGAAACAGTTCTACGGATGTTGACGTAATTCCAAGAAGCTCCTTCCAGCAGTACATTTTTAGTTTTCTCACCCACTTCGGAGTCAGCCCCACCCATTACTCCCGCCAGGGAGAGCGGACCTGATTGGTCGGTGACCAATACGGTAAAATCATCCAGTTTCCTCTCGATATCATCCAGGGTTGTCAGGGTTTCTCCCGATTTTGCTCTCCTGGTGATAATCTTGGGGGATTTCCTATCTGCCCTTTCCAGCAGTACATCATAATCAAAGGCGTGCAGCGGTTCTCCAATTTCAAGCATGGTGTAATTGGTTGCGTCCACAACACAATCGATAGGACGAATCCCGGCCAACTTTAATCGGTGCTGTACCCAATAAGGACTGGATTTCTTTTCCACATTTTCAATTAATCCCAGCACAAATCGCGGATTCAGCTCAGGCTCCTTGATTTCAATGGATACCCGTCCTTTAATGGGATTTCCTTCCATCACTGGTTCCAGAGATGGGGGAATTAATTTTCCACCGGTTATCGCCGCAACTTCTCGGGCAACGCCAAAAACACTCGCAGCCCTGGCAATATTGGGTGTGATGGCAATATCCAGGACCGCATCACCCATATATTCTGCCAGAGCCTGACCTGTGGGCGCATCCTGATCCAGCAAAATGATGCCCTCGTGTTCTTCCGAAATCCCGAGTTCGCGTTCTGAACAGGCCATGGAATAGGAATCTACACCGCGGATTTTCTTCCGTTTCAGTGTAGTTAGCGCCATGTCCTTGGATTCGTTATAGGCATCGATGATGGTTGCCCCTTCCCGGGCATAGGCTACTTTCAAAGGAGGATCCAGTTCTCCTTTTCCCAGATAAGGAAATAAGTTCGGAGCACCGGTCAGCACTGTATGTTCCTTTTCACCGTCATCCAAACGGCAAAGGACCAGGCGGTCCGCATCCGGGTGAGGCATTACCTCCCGAATTTCTCCGACGACAATTTCCTTCGGATTCCAGGAAAAACCACTAATTTTTGTTGTCCCCTGCTTCTCTTCGGGCTGAAGCAGGCCTACATAACGAATCTCTTCAACTTCCAAACCCGCCAGAGTAAGCTTGTAGGCCAGCTCTTCGATCGGCAGGTTAACTTCAACAAATTCTCTCAACCACGATATCGGTACTTTCATCGCTATTTTCCTTTCCAAATATTAACTAGAGCCCATAAACCTGATCCGATTTTAAAATTGGTCCAAGAATCTCAGGTCATTGGCCCAGAAATAACGGATATCTTCAATATGGTGACGCATCATGGTAATGCGCTCAGGACCCATGCCAAAGGCAAAACCTGAATATACTTCGGGGTCGAATCCACCGTTTTCAAGCACCGTGGGGTGAACCATGCCACATCCCAGAATTTCCAACCAGCCAGCTCCCTTGCATACCGAACAACCATCTCCTCCACAAAGGAAACAGCCTACATCCATCTCCGCGCTTGGTTCCGTGAATGGGAAATGTGAAGCCCGGAACCTGGTTTTCGCTTCCTGACCGAACATCCTGCGTGCGAAATTGCTCAAGGTTCCCTTTAAATCTCCGAAGGTGATCCCTTTCCCCACGGCCAACCCTTCCACCTGGTTAAATTGAATTTCTGACCTGGAAGTAATCTGTTCGTATCGATAGCACATCCCCGGCAGGATTATCCTAATTGGGGGTGGATCCTCGGGATACTCCTGAGTATGTTCCAACATGGCATGGATCTGCCCCGGAGAAGTATGTGTCCTGAGTAAAAGCGGGTCATCTCCGCGATCCTTATCACTGGTGATAAAGAAAGTATCCTGCATATCCCGGGCAGGATGATGAGGTGGGAAATTAAGCAGCTGGAAATTGAATTCATCGGTTTCCACCTCGCGGGAACGGTAGATCTGAAAACCCATATCTCCGAAGACGCGGTAAATCTCCCTTAATGTTTGGGTTGTTGGATGAATACTTCCGCTTATCGTTCTTCGTCCCGGCAGGGTGACATCAATCTTTTCCCCTTCCAGAACTTGATCGATCCTGCGTTGGTTAATCAGGTTTTCTTTTTCACAGTAAGCAGCTTCCAGGGCAACTTTAACCTGGTTTGCTGTCCGGCCAACAACCGGCTTTTCTTCTTTAGATAATGTGCCCAACGCTTTAAATATCTCCATTAACTCGGAACTGCGTCCAAGGTACTTTATCTGCCAGCTCTCCAATGACTTCTCGTCGTCAACCGGTTCTAAAGCCGATAAAGCTTCGATTCTTATCAGATCCAGTCTTTTTTCCATAATTCCTCCTGATTTACGCGGGATCCCAAGCGGGATTCTCTCTCCCTGGATGTTCCTGTA
>CBDVDO010000198.1:0-3880 GCA_965372765.1 uncultured Anaerolineales bacterium | reverse complement strand
GAATGAGAGCTGGAGGATTTTGTGTATGCCCCTCTTGCGGGCATAAAGAAGGGCATCAGGCAGGAAAACCTTGCTTTGAAAAGAAATGCCCTGAATGCAATACTGATATGGTGCGAGAATAGTTTAGGTTTGATTAATAAACTATTTGGTGGCCTGATAATGTTTCAGAAATAAAATTTACTACTGGCGTTTTTCATTTGTTGAAATTTGAGAGAATGACGCCGGAATCAGATCTGCTGGATGGTTAATAACTTAATTTAAAACAAGGATAAAAGATGATAATTGCTGTATCTTCACCAGATGGAAAGTTCAATACTGAGTTTAGCCCCCGATTTGGGAGGTGTAAGTTCTTCATAATTATGGACACGGATACAGGTGAGTGGGAGTCGAAGCCAAATCCCGCCGCTGACGCCCGCGGAGGTGCTGGACCGCAGGCAGTTCAGTTTCTCTCAGGGACCGGCGTAGAAGCATCAATTACAGGGCGGTATGGGCCGAATGCTTTTACAACTCTGAAAACGGCGGGCATTCGTGCTTACATTGCTGAAGCTGGAACTCCGGAGGAGCTGCTGGACCGATTCGCTGCTGGAACTCTGGAAGAAGCTAATGCCGCAACTGGCGGGGAATTGCATTAATAAGAGAGATACGTCATGAAAATTGCTATCGCCAGTGGGAAAGGAGGAACAGGTAAAACAACAATAGCGACCGCTTTTGCCCAGGCGCTTTCGAAAGCGAATAAGTCGGTTTCACTTCTGGATTGTGATGTTGAAGGACCTAACTCTCATATCTTCATCCAGCCTGAACTCGACCAATTCGAAGATGTAAATATGTTAATACCCAGCGTGGACGCTGAAACTTGCACAGGCTGCGGTAAGTGTGCAGAAGTCTGTCAATTTCATGCTATTGTGGTGATTGGTGGACAGACTCTTGTTTTCCCTGAGATGTGTCATGGTTGTGGAAGCTGCACATTGATTTGTCCGGAAGAAGCCATCACTGAGATACCCAACCGTCTAGGAATCTTGGAGGGTGGCCTATCACGTGAGGGGATCCGGTTTGGCCATGGAATATTAAATATTGGGGAACCAATGGCTGTTCCCGTGATCTCAAAACTGAAGAAGTGGCAGGATCTTATGGATGCGGAAGTTGTCCTGATAGATTCTCCTCCCGGAGCATCCTGCCCTGTGGTTGAGTCTCTACGCGGGGCAGATTTTATTATCCTGGTTACTGAACCAACTCCTTTTGGTTTACATGATTTACGACAGGCTTACAAAGTAACCCAGGAGCTTGGGATACCTGCTGGTGTCATAATCAATCGTGCTGGTATAGGAGACACAGGAGTTGAGCAGTACTGTGAAGAAGTGGGTTTGCAGATCTTTTTGCAAATCCCGCTGGAGCGTGAAATCGGTCAAGGCATTGCTCAAGGAAAATCACTCCTTGAGATAAAACCTGAGTATGAAAATCGTTTTCTGGAGCTGCATCTCCAGATTATTGAAGCTTTATCGATTGCGGACAGGCCATGAAACAACTAGTTATCCTTAGCGGAAAAGGTGGAACTGGAAAGACAAGTATAGCTGCAGCTTTTGCGCACCTGCTTTCTTTGAAAAACACCCCATTTAAAACCGTTTTTGCAGATGCAGATGTAGATGCCGCTAATTTGGAACTGGTCCTCTCGCCTTCTGTTATAAGTAAGGAGGAATTTTGGGGAGGGTCATATGCGGAAATTGATCCCGATGATTGCACTGCTTGCGGCATTTGCGTGGATGTGTGCCGGTTTGATGCGGTGATCGTTAAGGATGACCTTTACACAGTGGATCCCATTGCTTGTGATGGCTGTGCGGCTTGTGTTTATCAATGCCCCACTGAAACGATCAAGATGATAGATCAAATTGCAGGGGAGTGGTATCAATCGGAGAGTCTATATGGTCCGCTGTTTCATGCAAATTTGATACCTGCCCAGGAAAACTCTGGCAAACTTGTCACCTTGGTTAAACAACAGGCACGGCTTCTGGCTCTAGATGAAGCATATGACCTGGTTCTTGTAGATGGACCGCCTGGCATTGGATGTCCGGTCATCTCAGCGGCTTCAGGGGCTGATCTGGCGCTCATTGTGGCTGAACCGACTGCTTCTGGTGTTCATGATATGCACCGTGTTCTTAAAACCACAGCGCATTTTAATGTCGCGTCGCTGGTATGTATCAATAAAGCGGATATTTATCCTGAGGGAACGGAAGAGATCGAGGAATTTTGCCGGAATGAAGGGATCCGATTAGTTGGAAAAATACCGTTTGATTTGGCAGTGACGGAATCAATGGTCCAGGGAAAACCCGTGACTGAATATAAGGCAGATTCTCCTGCCAGCCTGGCGATTCATGATCTCTGGAAAGAAGTAATGGGTGTGTTAATGGATCTAGGAACATGACTGAAAATAAAAATGAGAGATTAGAACAATTAATTATTGCCCGTTTGCGGCTGGTCATTGATCCGGAGACTCGGGCTGATGTGATTCGTATGCGCTTAATCGAGAATCTAACCGTTAATGAGGAAGGCCAGGTAAAATATACATTCCGTCCGTCCTCCCCGGTTTGTCCAATTGCGGTATCATTAGCACAGCAAATAAAAATAGCTGTCTCTCAAGTACCGGGCGTGTATGCTCAGGACATTAAGGTTGAAAATTATGTCGGGGCAGAACAATTAACTATGTTAATCAACCGTTGAAGATAGCCAGTGCTGGAACGGTCAAAAGAAAAGGTGACTTTCCGGCATGATGAAAATAAACTTTATCAAGGAGACATAAATTCATGCGTATAGCAATATCAGCAGAGAGTAATAATGGATTAGACAGCACCGTAGGGCAGCATTTTGGACGTTGTCCTTACTTTGCTTTAGTCGAAATTGAAGAAAATGAAATAAAAGAGATCAACATCATTGAAAATCCGTTTTTCTCTGGTCACGAAGTTGGACAGGTACCTGGTTTTATCCATGAGCAGGGTGCGGATGTAATGCTCAGCGGCGGGATGGGAGGAAGGGCAATTCAATTCTTCACTCAATTTGGAATTGATATCGCAACCGGGGCTAGCGGCACTGTAAAGCAGGCAGTAACCGAGTTTTTAGCTGGTAACCTAAGCGGAACCGCTCCCTGTGCAGAAAGTGTAGAACATGGACATGGCCATTAATTAGTACAGGTTTAAGAGTAAAGGGGCTGTGC
Source organism: uncultured Anaerolineales bacterium (assembly GCA_965372765.1). GTDB lineage: Bacteria > Chloroflexota > Anaerolineae > Anaerolineales > UBA11858 > B10-G9. Next base: position 678 of record CBDVDO010000198.1, on the reverse strand, counting down.
CGTTTGTTTATGGCACAGCCCCTTTTGTATTTAACCCAGGTCCTTTTAAGTTAGGTGATATAAATTGAAGCTTGGGTCCTTCGACGGAGTTTACCTGGAGTTTGATGAGGGGACAGGATGACAAAATGAGGGATCGCAATGACACCAATGGACTGCATTAATTAAACCCTCCTGAAAGATTGTTCCTGTAAAGAAGTCTCTCTTCAGGGACGCTTAAATTTTCCTGACTACACAGGTTGGATGAACCCTTTTAGCGTCGACGGAGGTTGACGCTTGGCTCTGCCCCAAGCCGGGAATTCATTCCCCTTGGGGATGGCAGCAATAATTCGAGAAAGCATTGCCTCCTGGAGAAAGACCACTCGCACCATCGCCCGGTGATTAAAATCACGGGCTAGGATAAGCAAGTCCCACTGAAGTGGGACTCATTTTTTGTCATCCTGAGGGAACCGAAGTATCCATACTGAGATCAAATAACAATTGAAATAGTCTGGAAATAAAGATGCTTTATCCTCCATCGCCCTGTGAATACCCCGACATGCTCACCCTATGATGAATCATAGGGCTAAAAACAGCGCCCCCGGTGGGGGCTTGGGATCATCTGTAGGGGCGACCCGCTGGGTCGCCTTTTTGCTTCGGCGAAAATAATTGAGAAGATGACAAATACATTATTTTTTAGAC
>CBDVDO010000197.1:0-3904 GCA_965372765.1 uncultured Anaerolineales bacterium | reverse complement strand
CTGGTCATGTTTTTATTCAAGAGACGTTCTGTCATTTCAAGTGGGGAAACTCAACTGGACAAGGAAATTTTCCAAAAAGCAGACAATAAAATTTATCTGGGTGGGACAGCCAGGGCAGATACCAGCCCTGAGGAGAAAATAAGCATCTCAGCTGCCAGTCTGCAAATTCTATACGATCTTAACAAGTCGTTGGGCTCGACATTGGATATTTACACAATCATTGATCAAGCTTTATCCTCGGCAATCTCGATCACGGAAAGTAAAAGAGCGGATTATTTCCGATACCAGGCTGAAGATAATACCCTTAACCTGGTCAGATCGATTGGACGCGAATTATCGGAGATCGAGGAGATAAATAAAAGTCTCACTCCCGGAGGGTGTAAGACTTATTTGAAGTGGGTGCTGGAGCATAAAAAAAGCATCCTGATATCAGATACCGGAAAGGATCCCTTCTGGGAGCAAAATGTTAATTCAAAGGATCAGATATCATCCATTCTTACTGTTCCGGTATTAATTGGTCAGGACCTGGATGGTATGATTTCCCTTCAACATACAGACCAGGATAATTATTCCCCTGACCAGAAAGATTTACTGACGGCAATAGCTCATCAGGTCGGATTGGCAATAAATAACGCCCAGCGATTTGTAGAAGTAGCGTTCTTGTTAAATTCATTAAGGGCAAAACAGGAATTACAGGATAAATTATTTGAACATATACCCGTGGGTGTACTTTTGCTGGATAATCAGTTTAATATCTTGTCGGGAAATCAACAGGGATTAGATTTCGTAAATATACTTCAACCCGACTTTGACCGGATTTCGATTTCCAGGCTTGGTGAAAAAACGATCAATGAATTGGTTGATTGTTCCAAAGAACCCCTTCCAGTTGACCTTAGAAAAGATGAAAATGCTCCGGAGATCTTTGAGGTTCAATTGCGAAGCGCTCAAACGATCGAGGGGCAGTACTGGATTTTAATGATTTCCGATGTCACTGAGGAACGAGGAATAAACAGCCGGATTCGAATCCAGGAAAGGTTGGCAACCCTGGGTCAGTTCGCAGCTGGCATAACGCATGATTTTAATAATATTTTATCCGCCATCCTGGTTTATTCGGATGTGATTATTCGTGATTCTCAACTCTCTGAGCAGAACAGATCAAGAATGAACGCCATCAAGGAACAATCAAAACGAGCGACAGATCTGATTAGCCGGATCCTGGATTTCAGCAGGAATCAGCCTGTGGAACAAAAACCTTTTGATTTAATTCCATTTTTAGAGGAAACCCGCGAGCTGTTGACCCAGGTTATTCCCGAAGATATCCAGATTAGATTGAAGGTCAGCCCGACCCTGGAGATTTTACCAATCCTGGGTGATCCTGCCCGGCTGCAACAAATGATCATGAACCTGGTGCTGAACAGCCGGGATGCAATGACCGGGGGTGGGTTAGTAGAAATTCTGGTTGAACCTGTTGATATTTCCGATGGCAGTAGTACGAGATTCCCCGGGATGGAACCGGGAAACTGGATTTTAATGCAGGTTAAGGATAATGGAATCGGGATTGCCCCTCAAGATCAAGCCAGGATATTTGAACCCTTTTTCACCACCAAGTCTGCCCAAGGTGGAACAGGTTTGGGATTGGCGCAGGTGTATGGGATTGTAAAACAGCACCAAGGATTTATTGACCTGGAGAGTGCTCCAGGAAGTGGAACAACTTTCAAAATTCACTTGCCATTATTCCCGGGTGAGGTCGAAAAAACTCCAGAAGCACTGCCGGAGGTGAAATTGGACGGCAGAGGAGAATTACTCCTGATCGTTGAAGATGATGATAGCCTGAAAGAGGCTTTGTGGAATTTATTTGAGGATCATGAATTCCAGGTACTCCAGGCAGCAAACGGGGAACAGGGATTTGATATCGTCAAGCAGATTGGGGAGAGAATTTCCCTGGTGATATCGGATGTAGTCATGCCAAAGATGGGGGGAGTGGAACTGTATCAGAAAATTCGGAAAAACTATCCAGAGAAAAAGTTTATATTTATCACCGGACATCCCTCGAAGATCATAGATGGGGCAATAGATCAGGATCCAAATACCAGGCTGCTTCAAAAGCCGTTCTCAATGACTGATATCCTGATTCTCGTTCAAGAAATAAGAGACGCAGACGAACTTATTTCTAAGTAGTAGATGATAAGAAGATATTTACGGGATCAGTATTCTATCTCACTGATGAGATTCAATTTGTCAAAGTTGTGTTTTGCGTTGATCCATCTGACAGTACCGGTTCTCCCGCGGATGACCAGACTCTCAGTTTCGGCGCCACTTCCGGTATACCTCACCCCACCAAGTAATTCTCCATCAGTTATCCCGGTTGCAGCGAAGAATACATCATTCGAGGAAACCATGTCATCCATCGTGATAACTTTGTCGAGGGAATAACCCAATTTAATCCCTAGTTTCTTTTCTTCTTCGTTTCTGATAAAAAGTTTTCCCTGCAGTTCTCCCCCCATAGCCCTGATAGCACAGGCTGCCAGAATACCTTCCGGTGTCCCCCCTATACCAAGCAGGGCGTCAATGCCTGATTCCGGCAGGCAAGTCATGAGGGCGCCGGCAACATCTCCATCAGGGATTAATCTGATTCGGGCGCCAATCTCTCGAACTTCCCGGATGAGCTCATCATGCCTTGGTCGCTGAAGTATTATCACAGTAACGTCATTGATGGATTTATTCTCTGAACTGGCAATCTTTTCTAAATTTTCCCGCAAGGGCGCCTCAATATTTATTAGTCCTTTTGCCTTAGGGCCAACAGCGATTTTATCCATATAGACAAAAGGACCGGGGTCAAACATGGTTCCCCGGGGAGCAATTGCCACGGTAGCGATTGAATTCAAAAATCCATCTGCTAGCGGTCTGGTGCCGTCAATGGGATCCACTGCGAGATCTACCAGGGGCGGTTTTCCTGTTCCAACCTTTTCCCCATTAAATAGCATGGGTGCTTCATCTTTTTCACCTTCTCCGATCACAATCAAGGCATCCATATCAATGGAATTAAGCACCAGGCGCATGGCGTCCACTGCGGCTTTGTCAGCAACTTCCTTTTCTCCGCGGCCCATTAATCGTCCTGCTGACAAGGCAGCTGCTTCAGTTACCCGGACAAGTTCCAGGGCCAAGTTTCTAGTTGGTTTTTGGGAGTCCATAGTCACCTCACTGAAGGAATATGTGAAGAATCAAGTAATAACCGATTGGCGCTGCCCAAAACTGGGAGTCAAGCTTGTCGAATATACCCCCATGCCCGGGAAGAAGGTTGCCAGAATCTTTGCTGGAAGCCTGCCTTTTTATCATGCTCTCGGTTAAATCCCCCAGGGGTATGGCGGCGCTGATTATTAATGCTAAAAAGGCTGCTTCAAAGAGGGTAATAGTTATTCCGGCACCGAAAACTTGCTGATAAAGACATGTTAAGCCAATCCCGCTCAAAACTCCAGCCAGGATTCCACCAAAATATCCCTCCCAGGTCTTGTGGGGACTGGTTCTGGCAGCAAGTTTATGTTTCCCGAAATGTGTTCCGATCAGATACGCTCCACTATCAGCAAACCAGACTATTGGCAGGACGAGGAAAGTCCACCACTTGCCATCTGGCAGCATTCTGAGAGAAATTAGGTAAGATCCCAAAAATCCGATATAAAGAAGAACACTGAGGGTAGCGCCAAAATCTGCCGCTGGATTCCCATTGTTACGTTCATGCTGGAAGACATAATAAGCTGCTGTCCCAAGCAAAAATAGTGTCAAGAGGACTGAGTTGTAGGAAAAGTTGAAAAAAAACCGGTTCAAAGCCAACAGAATTACCCCCCCCAATACCAGCGGTACCGCTGGTTTAAGGTTGATAATCCTTAATAATTTTATATACTCCCAG
>CBDVDO010000196.1:0-3913 GCA_965372765.1 uncultured Anaerolineales bacterium | reverse complement strand
ATATTATCCCACAATAGAGAGTGTTCATAAGAATCGAGTCGGGTACGAAAGAAAAGAACAAGACAGAAGGCAAGGCTGTCCCCACCAGCTTAAACAAGGCAATATATACCGATTGCCCGCTGAGATTTTTCCGTTTAAAGAACATCGTCACAAATAGTATCGACATCATCAGATTTTGTCCAAAAGCCGCGTATCTCCCATGCCAGTCGTCAAATTCAAAACTGATTGCAAAAACAAGCCCAAAACCTATCAGGACGGCTATAAAGATCGCCGGATAGAAAAAAACATCGGGATATGAATCATTAATGGATTTTTTCCCAAAACGAAAAATCTGATAGAGGATTATGACATCAAATAAGAACCAGGTGATGTTGATGTAGACCTGGGGTACCGGATGAGGATGGATAAATGAAAATATGAATTCCCAGGAGATATTGGCGCCCAATGCCGCAATTGGCATCCCATAGGTCTGATCCTGAAAGCCCTGTTTGATGATCAGGAGATATACAATGGTCCAGCATATCCCGGATCCGATTTGAAATACCCAGATTACTTCAGTTGACAGTGTCATTTGGATGCTCCTGCTGATAATGTAATATTATACTGAATTTGGTCATTCCCCTGAAAGAATGATCTTTTGTGTTTGGAACTCAGAAGATACGGGAGTTTTTAGAAACTTCAGTATCTTTCAAAGGACCGGGAGCTTTGTTTTGGGCATTGTATCGCCAAACACTTTCCACATAGTCCCTAAATAATTCCTTAACAACCTTCAATTACACTTAGCTCAGGATTTGCCATTTTAACTATTAAGGAGCATTTTGGATGAAGAAAAAAGGGAAGTCAAACCGAACTTATTGGATTATTGCTCTGGCTGTAATCGTTCTGGGAGCTGGCGGTTTTTCAGCTTACCAGTTTTGGTATCTGCCATCTCAAGAAGTGGTCAGTGAGGAAACTGCTGTTCAGACAGCAACCGCCCGCCGGGGAGATATCATACTCTATGCGGCTGGTGCTGGTACATTGATCCCATCAGCTGAGGTTGATGCTAGATTTGAGATCAGTGACGGCATTCAAGAGGTTCTTGTAAAGTTACTGGTTGGAGTAGGGGATAAGGTTGAAGCAGGGGATGTTTTAGCCCATCTGGATGATGGCGACCGGCAGGATAACCTGCTCGATGCCCAGCGTGAATTACGGGAATTAACCTCGGCATCAGCAATTGCTTTGATCGAAAAAGAACTCGCTCAAACAAAAATTAATCTAGAAAAGACTACAAATGATTTGATTGGGTTGATCAGTGCTGTAGTTTATCGGGCTGAGGGATACCTGGAAGAATATACAATAGCCGTTGCGGATGCCAAATCAGCAGCAGATTTATCTCCCTCTGATGAAGCCGATCAACTAGTTGAAGATGCTGAGCAGAATTTAAATTGGGCAACAACTAATTTAAAGGTCCAGCAGCAGTACTATCAGGATGTTTACCTGCCGGATAATTTCACGACTTATTACTGGGATGATGGTATTAAGGTTGAGTTCATTGATGCCCCCACGGATGCCGAGATTGCCTCTGTCAGGGCAGAAGTCAGCGGAGAAGATGCCAGCATTGTTGAGTTGGAGATTTTGCTGACAGCATTAAAAACTAATGAAGACCTTCCAGAGGAGGCTACAGGTTCTCGGGCCGCTGCCTTGCGTAAAGCACGACAAGCAGTGGATGACGCTCAGGAAGATCTTGAAGCGACTTCTTTAATAGCATCGATAAGCGGTACTGTAACTGCTGTTTTTGTCAGCGAAACCGAAAAGGTTGGCAATGAGGTTATGCTTGTTATTTCTGATTTGACACCCCCAACGCTGAATGCTTATTTTGATGAATCGGACTGGAAGAATATCCGGGAAGGATACCCGGTTGAAGTTGTTTTTGATGTCCTTCCAAACCTGGTTTATAGAGGACAGGTTGTACATGTTGATCCCGGATTGATTACACAAAGCAATACCACCGTTATCTCCAGTCTTGTAGAGTTGGATACCTCCACAACCGGATGGGACGATCTTCCGGTGGGTTCAGCTGCTGGCGTGGATGTTATTGGCGGCAGAGCAGAAAACGCAATCCTGGTGCCGGTGGAAGCCTTGCGAGAAATCTCAGATGGTGAATATGCGGTCTTTATTATGGAAGATGGTGAACCCAGGATGCGGCTGGTGGAAGTTGGTCTACAGGACTTGATCTTTGCCGAGATCATCTCTGGTTTAAAGGCAGGAGATGTGGTGACAACTGGACAGGTGGAGACCAAATAATGAAGAAGAGCAAACCAATTATTGATGGAAAAGATCTGAAAAAAATCTACCAGATGGGAGATTTTCAGGTGCGGGCCCTGGACGGAGCTTCGATCCAGGTAAGTGAAGGTGAGTTTGTTGCCATCATGGGACCTTCAGGGTCAGGAAAAAGCACCTTAATGAATGTGCTGGGCTGCTTGATGAGTCCAACCTCCGGACAGTATATTCTGGATGGAGAGGATGTCAGCGACCTGGATAAAGTACAACTGGCGCAGATTCGGAATCGCAAGTTAGGCTTTATCTTTCAAAGTTACAACCTGTTAGCCCGAACTTCAGCTCTTGAGAATGTAATCCTGCCGCTGTATTATGACTCGGTAGCTGAACTCACGGCAGAAGAACAAGAGCAGAAAGCAATCAAGATACTGGAAGCGGTTGGTTTGGCAGATCGCATTTACCACGAACCCCAGGAACTTTCTGGGGGGCAGCAGCAGCGGGTTTCCATTGCCCGAGCTTTGGTCAATGATCCGGTAATGGTGATGGCAGATGAACCGACAGGCAACCTGGACAGCAAGTCAGGAGCTGAGATTATGGATCTGCTGGTTTCTCTTAATGAAGAAGGTGTAACCATTGTTATGGTCACTCATGATCCTGCCATTGCGAAATATACTGACCGGACTATCCATTTATTGGATGGGAAAGTTGCCCAGATTGTAAAAAACGGCAAGGAGGGTAAATAAAATGAAGCCATTAAAAGTTATCAAGATTGCCTGGCTGGCATTGCTAAAAAATAAAATACGCTCTTTGTTGACCATGCTGGGCATAATTATCGGTGTCGCTGCAGTAATCATCATGATTGCCATCAGCGCCGGAACCGAAGCTGCTATTCAGGAGCAAATCACCGGTTTGGGTTCTAACCTTATATATGTATCTGGCAGTATGAGCAAAATGGGACCTGGAAGTAATCAAACCGATGGCGGGTTGGTATACGATGATGCCTTCGCGATCAGTGATCAGGTTATCGGAGTGAAAGGAGTGGTTGTTGAACAGAACAGCTCTCAGATTGTCAAAGCCGGAGATATTACTCTGGATGGGGTGACAATTATGGGCACAACTGCAGATTTTCCTTCAGTGAGAGACATGGAGATCTCCACAGGGAGGTATTTTTCCCAGGTGGAAACCGATCGAACTACACCAATTGCTGTTCTGGGAAGTAGTTTAGCAGAAGAGCTATTCGGAGATCAGGATCCCTTTGGAGAGACGATCACTGTCGCAGGGAACATTCGCTTGACTGTTGTAGGTGTCTTTGAGGAAAAAGGAATGATTGGGGATGTGGACTATGATTCCCGCCTCTATACACCGATTACTATTGTGCTGGAAAAATTGACTTCTAACGAGTTTGCCCGATTCAAGGGAGATCGTGTTCGGACTATATATGTAGAAGTTGATGAAAGTGTGGGCCCGGAAGGGGAAAGAACCCTGGATGATGTGATTTACCAGATAGAGCTGCTGCTGGCGAAAAGGCATGATGTCACGTTAGAGGAACCGGACTTTGTGATTACTACTCAACAGGATATTATCGCCACCCAGGAATCTACCACGGGTGCTTTCCGATCCCTTCTTGCCTGGGTTGCCGGTGTTTCTCTGATCGTTG
>CBDVDO010000195.1:0-3914 GCA_965372765.1 uncultured Anaerolineales bacterium | reverse complement strand
CGCGGAATGATAAAATCGCACGGGCGATCCGGTGGATTTCCTTTTCTAGAGAGACCGCCGAGGTCCTTTGGACCTCGGAGGTCGTTATTACCTCGGGGGTTTTATGTCAAAAGGACAACTCATCACCCCTCTTAAGTTTCTTTGGTCGCAGGACAGACGGAATGACAAAATCAAGGGGCAGACTCGCCATCTCCCGGTCTTTACTTCAGACAGTTGACGTTTGTGTAAGGCCTTCAGACAGGTTCTTGAACTATCAAAAGTTATGGTAAACTCAAGAGAGAGTTGGACTTGCAGTAATCAAGGAGAATCTGATATGGCTATATCAAAAGCTGAAGAGATGGTCAAGCGCTTGCGCGAGATGCAGGCTGCAACACCAGAGATTGAGGCTTCAGCAGTCGTTTCAGTAGATGGACTTACGATAGCGTCAGCGCTGCCGAGAGACATTGAAGAGGACCGGGTGTCCGCAATGTCTGCTGCCATGTTGAGTTTAGGCGACCGGATTGCGTCAGAATTAAACAGAGGAACCCTGGACCAGGTTTATATTCACGGTGAAGATGGTTATGTTATTCTCTCGGCAATTGGTGATGAAGCTGTGTTAACCGCCCTCGCCAAAGAGAAAGCAAAATTAGGTTTGGTTTTCCTGGAGATGCGCCGGGCCGCGGATGATCTCAGTAAATTTCTCGAGTGATTGACAGCACATCCTACCAAGAGCAATTTCGCGGGGAGGTCTGGAATTCCAGGTCCTCCCCTCTTCTTTTAAGGAAGGAAAAAACCAGGTAAAAAGGACCCCCATAAAATCACTTTCACAGGGTTAATCCAAAGGGCGATATGAAAACAAAATTTATTTTTCTAACCGGTGGTGTATTAAGTTCAGTGGGGAAAGGTGTAACCGCCGCGGCACTGGGCAGACTGTTGAAGGAACGGGGGTTTAAAGTAGCAATTCAAAAACTAGATCCTTATATTAACGTCGATCCCGGCACAATGAGCCCCTATCAGCATGGGGAAGTTTTTGTACTGGATGACGGCGCAGAAACGGATCTTGATCTTGGGCATTATGAACGATTTATCGATACCAGCCTCAACCAGGTTTGCAACGTAACAACCGGCCAGGTATACGAAGAAGTGATCATGCGTGAAAGACGGGGTGACTACCTGGGCGGAACAATTCAGGTTATTCCCCACATCACCAATGTAATCAAACAAAGGATCTTAATGGTTCCCAAAACTACCGGGGCTGAGATTATCCTGGTGGAAGTGGGTGGAACAGTGGGTGATATCGAGTCTCTGCCCTTCCTGGAAGCTTTCCGGCAGTTGAGGGGTGATCTCGGCAGGAAAAACAGCTTCTTCATTCATGTCACCTGGCTTCCCTATATCGGTGCAACAGGTGAATTAAAAACCAAACCCACCCAGCATTCCGTCCGGGAATTGCGGTCAATCGGCATCTCTCCGGATATGATTATTGCCCGCTCGGACCATCCAGTAGAGGAAGAGCTCTTGAATAAAATTTCTCTCTTCTGCGATGTGGAGAAAAAAGCGGTGATTCCTATGGAAACCACCGATACTCTTTATAACATTCCCCTGATGCTTGAAGATGCCTCCGTAGGAGAATTCATCGTCCACAAAATGAAGATAAAAGAACGCCAAAGTCCCTCCTGGGGTGCCTGGCGGGAAATGGTTTCTAATCTGCGGAAACAGAAACCAAGCGTCAATGTAGCTGTGGTTGGAAAATATGTAGAACTGCTGGATGCCTATATGAGCGTCCGGGAAGCGCTGCAGCATGCCGGTTTGGCGAACGGAGTGGATGTTGAGATCACCTGGATTCATTCCGCAAAACTGGAAAAGGAAATTGATATTTCCGTTCTTGAGGATGTTGACGGTATTCTGGTACCGGGCGGTTTCGGCGAGCGGGGAACTGAAGGGAAAATAAAAGCCATTAAATACGCCAGGGAAAACAAAGTGCCTTACCTGGGTCTCTGCCTGGGAATGCAGCTGATGGTGGCTGAATTGGCCAGACACCATTTCAGTGAGGAAAGCGCAAACTCAACTGAATTTAATCCCTCAACTACTCACCCTGTGATTGATTTAATGCCTGACCAGCGGGACATTACCAATAAAGGCGGCACAATGCGGCTGGGATTGTATCCCTGCCAATTGCAGCCGGACACACTCGCTGCCGAGGCCTATCAAACCGATTTAGTCCAGGAACGGCACCGGCACCGCTTTGAGTTTAACAATGCCTACCGGGATGAACTGGGAGAAGCGGGAATGGTCTTTTCAGGCCTTTCCCCGGACGGCAGACTGGTCGAAATTGCAGAGCTGAGAGATCACCCGTTTATGCTCGGAACTCAATTCCATCCAGAATTCTTATCCCGGCCCTACCGGGCTCATCCACTTTTTGCAGCCTTCTTGCAGACAGTTGTCAAGCATTCCAATAAAGTCTCACCAGACTGAAGATTTGGTATTTATTGTTCCTGCCTGATAGACTACAATAGGCGATGGAATATTAGAAAAATATTTGGAGAAAATCATGTACACAAAAATCGAGTCAATCAAAGGCCGGCAAATCCTGGATTCCAGGGGTAACCCCACGGTTGAAGTGGATGTTCAGCTGGTGGATGGAAGCCTGGGTCGGGCTGCGGTTCCTTCCGGAGCATCAACAGGCATTCATGAAGCGCTTGAGCTGCGGGATGGAGACAAGAAAAAATTTGGCGGAAAGAGTGTTTTTAATGCAGTAAACAATGTAAACAGCAAAATTTTTAATGCGCTGGTTGGAGAGGATGCGACCCGTCAAAAAGAGATAGATAATATTCTCTTGGAATTGGACGGCACCGCAAACAAATCCAAACTGGGCGCAAATGCCATCCTGGGGACAAGCATGGCTGTTGCCAAAGCCGCTGCTTCATCCCTGGAACTCCCCCTTTACCAGTATATCGGTGGAGTTTATGCTCATGTTCTGCCTTCTCCAATGTTGAATATTCTCAATGGCGGAGCACATACAGATTGGCAATCCACGGATGCTCAGGAATTTATGATCATGCCGTTGGGAGCGCCCACCTACTCCGAAGCGCTGCGCTGGGGAAGTGAAATTTACCATACCTTAAAATTGGTTCTTAAGGAACATGGTTATGCCACCCTGGTCGGTGATGAAGGCGGTTATGCCCCTGCCCTGAGTTCCAATGCTGAAGCTGTTGAAATCATCCTGGAAGCGATCGATAAAGCAGGCTACAAAGCCGGCGAACAAATTGCAATCGCTTTGGATCCAGCAGCTTCTGAATTTTACGAAGAAGATACCGGTCTGTACAATCTGCGGACGGAAGGCAAAAAGCTTTCCAGCGCTGAAATGGTTGCCTTCTGGAAGGATTGGGTGGAAAAATACCCCATCGTTTCCATTGAAGACGGTCTGGCCCAGGATGACTGGGACGGCTGGAAACTCATGACCAAGGAATTAGGCGACAAAATCCAGATCGTGGGCGATGACCTGCTGGTTACAAACCCCGATCGGGTCCGCAAGGGTATTAAAGAAGGTGCCTGCAATTCCTTGTTGGTTAAAGTAAATCAAATCGGAAGCCTGACGGAAACCATCGAATCGGTAGAGACCTGCCACCGGGCTGGCTGGACAGCTGTCACCTCCCACCGGTCAGGTGAAACCGAGGACACCACTATCTCAGACCTGGCAGTTGCCCTCAATACCGGACAAATTAAGACCGGAGCACCCGCCCGTTCAGATCGGGTGGCAAAATACAATCAGCTTTTACGCATTGAGGAAGAGCTGGGCAATATGGCGGAATACGCAGGTTGGAAACCCTTCCGTAAATAAAATAAATGTGCACGAGCTGGAAGCGGTGTCCTTGATGGATACAGCTTGCTATGTCCGAAATAATAACGGGCGGTCCCTCATGTAATGGGGTCAGACC
>CBDVDO010000194.1:0-3919 GCA_965372765.1 uncultured Anaerolineales bacterium | reverse complement strand
TCTTCTTCTGAAGCGGGGCGGAGATCGGTCACGGTGATTTCAAATGTCAGCGTTTTTCCAGCCAGCGGATGGTTAAAATCGAGGGTCACTGTATCTTCCTCGGCGGCAATAACCTGGGCGCTGAGAATATCACCCTCATCATCTGCCAAATCTAAAAATGTCCCCACATCCAGAGGTACTTCTTCACTGAATTCTTCCTTCTTCGCATCCTGAAGGGACTCAGGATCATACTCTCCGTAGGCGTCCTCTGGTTGGACAACTACGGTCTTTTGATCACCGACTTTCATGCCGTAGAGGGCATTTTCAAGCCCGGGAATAATCTGTCCAATTCCCTGGATAAACAGGATCGGTTCCCCATCCTCCGTGCTTTCCAGTATTTCATCTTCAACGATCAACTTATAATCAAGTGTGACAACCAAATTGTCTTGAACTGTTTTATTCATTACTTCTCCTCTCAAGATGGCTCAGCTGGCGGTTTGATATCATGAACAAGATACCAGCCCAAATCATGGAGTTGGAAAAAGAGGTGATACGCCTGACCTTGAAAATCCATCACCAGGATGTGTTTCCCGTCATCTGAATCCCACTGTCGGCCGACATCCAGAATCCGGACAGGTTCATTATCAATAATAAACTCAATTGGGATCAGGGATCCATCCGGTTTGAATCTTGTGGTTATATCAATTTTTTTCATCGTTTGTTAAAAACTTGTATAAGAATTCCAAAGCGGTTTGGGCGACTTCCTGTTTGTTTTCAATTCGGTTCCCCCCTGCATTATGCTGGAGGGTCCAGATTCCGGAGGGAGTGCTAAGCCCGATCCATGCATATCCTACCGGTTTATCCGGAGTACCTCCGGTTGGTCCGGCAATTCCGCTCACGGAGAGGCCAATGTCAGCTGCTAACGCATGCCTGACACCCAGCGCCATTTCTTCCACAGTTTCTTCGCTTACTGCGCCGTAATCTTCCAATGTGTCCCACGATACGCCCAACAGGCGTACTTTGGCTCGATATGCGTAGGCAGTGACGCTGCCAAGGTAATAGGTAGACGATCCGGAATTATTAGTGATCCGGTGCCCAATTAATCCTCCAGTGCAGGATTCCGCGACGGCTAACCGCCACCCTCTTTCCCGCAGCTTATCCCCTATCAATTGCTCAACGTTTTCTATCATTAATTTGTTTCCTTCTTTTTCTCAATCACCCAAAACTGTGACAACCCCAGTACATTCACAGGGGTTTTTTCCAGCAGGTAGAGAATTGACCGCAGCCAGCGTCCAAGACGCGGGAAGCGATCGATGATATTGTCGTACCCTCCGAAAATCACAGTTCTCTTGATGAAACGAACCGGCAGATTACGGAAAAGTTTATCCAGTTTTTTCCGGGTGTAGATCCGGACATGGGGAGCCAGCCGATTCCGGCAGGGGAGGGGGAGATAATTTACCAGGGGTTTATTCCCGAAATGGTAAGTTCCCCGCCAGTAGATTCCATGGGTCTCAAAAGGATACCAGCGGTTAGGACAGAATAAAACGATCCGGCCTCCTGGTTTCAGGGTTCGTACCATTTCGCGAACTGCCAGCTTGTCATCTGCCACATGTTCAATAACCTCATTGCTGAGGATCAGATCAAAAGTGCCTTCCTGGAAAGGCAAGTATTCCCCGGCAGCGCCCAGGATTTGATCGCATTTTTCTTGAGCTTGTTTTGCCCGCGGGAGGTCAAATTCCATTCCGGTTACTTCACTAAAGAGGGGGAGTAAATGTTCCAGGTAGAGTCCGATACCGCAGCCGATTTCCAGGATTTTTCCCTCGATCCTCTTTCCAGCGGCGGCCTTAATCATATCCAGTCTGCGCTGCTGGCCTGCTCTCCAGACATACGAAGGTTCTCCCCTTTCTGCTGCCTGTGCAGAGGGTTGATAAGCGGTCATTTCTCTCCCCAGTGGACAGCAATCATTCCAAACATAAGACATTTGAAGAGGACTTTCTTGAATCCAACCGCTGACAGATAAGCGGCCAATTCTTCCGCCCGAAGGAAACTCTCGGTCGATTCGTAGAGATAGAAATAGTCTTCTTTATTCCCGGTGATCAACTTGCTGAAATCAGGAATTAAACGATACATATAAAACCGTATCAAAGGAGTTAGAATGTTTTTTTGTCGTCTGGTAGTATCCAGAACAGCAATTTTTCCACCTGGTTTTAAAACCCGATACTGCTCGGTCAGTCCTTGATAGAGATCGCTCAGGTTTCTTGAAAGAAAACCGGAAACAACCGCATCAAACGAGTCGGATGGAAATGGCAACATGGTGGCCTCCGTTGCGGCCCAATCCAGGCCAGCCCGGGGATTTACCCTTCGACCGACTTCCATCATGGGCAGCGTCAGATCGGATGCGATGATCTGGCTGGAAGGGTATTGATTGGCTGCTTCCAAGGCCATCATTCCTGTTCCGGTTCCAATGTCAAGCAGCCGTCCGGAATTTGGCAGATCTGCTTGCTTTACTGCATATCGCCGCCAGGAATTATCCTGCCACCCCGACATCAAATGATTCATCAAGTCATACCGCCGTGCCAAGCGGGTGAACATGGATTGCTGCTGTCCTAAAAAATCTGGATCTAAACGATCAGGCATAAAAGTTAGGCTTGTTGGACAGCCAGGGCATCAGCTTCTTCGGCAACCTGGATTCCTTTTTCCTCATCCACTCTGGTCAGTAAATATCCGCCTGCGATGAAGAAAATAACTAGCGAGACAATACCCAGACGGCTGTTGCCCATCATTTGGCTGACCAAACCGAAGATTAGCGGACCGAAAAACCCTGCAAGTTTTCCGCTTACACTGAAGAAACTGAAAAATTCAGCAGATTGCGCCTTGGGAACCATCCGGCCATAAAGAGAGCGGCTTAATGCCTGGCTTCCACCTTGAACCAGCGCTACAGCGAAACCCAGGATCCAAAAGTGAATTGCTGAATTCATAAAGTACCCGCCGAGGGATATTAAAGTATATACACCCAGGCTGATGTATATGGATTTTTTTGTGCCAATTTTTTTTGCCAGCCATCCGAACGCAAATGAGAAAGGAATGCCGACAAATTGAACCATCAGAATAGCTCCGATTAAATGAATCTGACCGATTCCAATTTCTTTTCCGTAAATGGTCGCCATCTTAATAATTGTGCCAATGCCGTCATTGTAAAGCCAGAAGGCAACCAGGAATTTAAATAATTCCCCATATTTTCTTATTTCCTTGAAGGTAACCGCAAGCCGTTTAAATCCCGCGCTAAAGGGATTTGAATCGAGTTCTCCTTCGTAGATTTTACGGGGGGGTTCCGGCACGTTTTTCCAGAGCGGAATTGTGAAAACCAACCACCAGACCGCCACACTGGCCAAGGAGATCCTAGTCATAATTCCCTTTATATAACCAGGACTATATCCAGGAATTAGATTTGGAAAATAATCCGGGAACATGATCATTACTAGGTTTATTGCCAGTAAGATACCACCTCCGAGATATCCCATTGCGTATCCCCTGGTAGAGACCTGATCGATATCGCCCTTTTGAGCAATATGGGGAAGCAGGGAATCGTAGAATACATTTGCGCCGGCAAAACCAATATTCCCGATAATAAATAGGACGGAGGCAAATAACCAATCTCCGGAAGTAAGGAAAAACATAAACGCTGTAGCTGCTATTCCAATTAAGGCAAAAATTGTTAAAAAGCGTTTCTTTTCTCCCCTGAAATCAGCAACCGCGCCAAGTCCAATACTGATTATTGCCACTAATATTAAGGCGATAGAATTTGTATAAGCCCAATATGATGTGGTTTGGTTTGGTGTTAATGATGGCGCTGCGATTGTGGAATAATAGATAGGTAAAACCACCGCCATGATGGTTGTGGCAAAGGCAGAATTTGCCCAATCATACATACTCCAGGAGT
>CBDVDO010000193.1:0-3937 GCA_965372765.1 uncultured Anaerolineales bacterium | reverse complement strand
GCTATTGCTCGGAAGCGTGGTTTTAGCCTTTGCTGCCGTGGTTTGGACACTGCGAAAGGAGGACAAATAGAGAGCTTTTAATCGCCAGTGAGCGGAAAGCTCAGCCATACAGCGAGCAGCTGATGGCATAACCAACATTGGATAGCGTGAGGCAAGTTTTATTCGCTGTATTTGCGGCAGGATGGGCGATCTAATTCCTTAATTACCTGACCTCTGCTGCCTCGATTAATGGGGTGGTAGTTTAACCAGAAAAAGATAATAACAAGACTGGAGATAAATATTTCCCTAGTGGGTTATTATTATCTCCAGGAGGCAAGCATGGAAAAACAGTTGAAGGCTCAACTTCAGAGCAAGGATTCGAAGCAGCGCGCGCAGGCTATTAAATCCCTGGCCCTCTCTGATGAAAGGGAGAATATTCAGATTCTGAAAGAGATACACGAGAACGACACCGACCCTCAAATCCAGGAATACGCCAGAAAAGCGGCTCTGCATCTACATACAACCCTCAGTTCCGCAGACCCCGAAAAGACATCACCCTCGCCATCAAAATCAGACCAGGTTATTCCCAAAGAAAGGGAGTCTAGTCCCAAGGAATCAACAATTGAATCGAGAAAGAAACAAGCCTCCCGATCTGATATCCAGGCAGCAGAGCGTCAAGTTCAGCGCGCGTTTTCCCTGCACACAAGGGGACAGACCAAGAAAGCCCTTCAAGTGTTCATTCGGGCGCTGAAACTCAACCCTGGTCTGGGCAAAGACCAGTTTGTGAAAAACTTGGCCGCGGAATTGACCGGCTTGCCTTTTGAAGAAGCTTTACAATCCCTGGGGGACCGAACTGATCAGAAGGAGTTGCTGGACTCCGTTCAAGAGAGCACAAAAAAACCAGCCCGGAAGAAAAGTCCCCTATCATTGATCCTGCTTTTGGTCGCTCTGGCAGCTTTAGCTGTAGTTTCCTCCAGGTTTATGAGCAGCGGAATGTTTGATCGCTACCGCGTTTTGGTGGCTCAAAAGCTGGGTGGATTTAATCAACACCAGGCAGGTGGTAAAAGTTATCACCTAATGAAACCCCTGGGAAAAGCACCCGAGGAGGGTTGGCCTGTAGTGATCGGTTTCCATGGCTATGGAGGGCAGGGTGCAGATATGCTGGGGATCGCCAGCATCTTCACCAAGGAAGGTATTGTCTATATTGCTCCCACATTTGGGGGATATGAACCCTATCCTGGAATTGGTCCTATTGAGCCCATGCGCCAGATCCTGGAAGATGTCAGCAGCCAAATTCCCATAGATAAAGGGAGAGTGGTCCTGCTTGGTTTTTCCCAGGGAGGAACCTTCGCCTACCGGTTCTCAATTTATCATCCCGAATGGGTTTCAGGAGTAGTCACAGCTGGTGCGCCAGACCTGGATGCCGGAACCCCAACCCGGGGAAACATACCCTATATCTTTACCTGGGGTGAACTGGATGGACTTCAGAATATGGTCTTACCTGCTTCAGTGTACCCGTTGATTAACCAGGGTTACAACGTCCGCTATAAGATCATCCCTGGAGCTGGACATGAGGTTACTCCCTATGCGATTGATAGGGCTTTGGCATTGGTTGGCAAATAAACTGACATGGGACTTTGTGACAGAGAGACAGGGTGAGCGTGAGTAGAAAAAACAACAATGTTGATTACCGGAGCCCGGTGGTGGGGAAGCCCTTCTTGTAGGATACCGAATAGCAAAGATTCACAAATAACTTGATGACTGGAGACATTATGGAAGGATTTATTGTAATACTCTTCCTCATAGTTCTTGTTATTGCAATTTTTCTGAGGAGTCGAATCTCATTTAAATCTGCTGCGAGAGTTGCGATCGGGTTGACGGTTGGTTTCATCATTTCCATCGCCGGGTTCTTGTTATTGGATCAAGTAATCGATCCTGCAACCGTTATCGGTGCGAGGGTTATCGGCTGGGTATTGGGTTTGATTTTGTTTGGATCGTTTCTAGCCATTCCGTTTGCTGTATCTGGTTACATAAGTTCACGAATGGTAAAGGCTAAATAGGCGACTACGGATCGTTGCTCAACTCCTAAAAAGAAGGATAAAATACAGCTCATGAGTGAGAAACAAGCCAATAACCCGTTGCACGGTATTACCCTGGAGCAGATAGTGAACAGCCTGGTTGATCATTATGGCTGGAATGAGTTGGGTAAACGGATCAATATCCGTTGTTTTACCAGCGACCCCTCAGTGAAATCCAGTCTGAAATTCCTGCGGAGGATGCCTTGGGCAAGGACGAAAGTCGAGGAATTATTCATTGCTACCCAGAAGAAAACAGGTAAGCGATAATTCAATCAATTAGGATTTACTTGGGCTGTGCAAAATAGGCGAGCGGGGTATGTGGTCGCTAGACTTCTTAAAAAAATATTCAGGAGTTTTCTCAATTGATAAAAGGGCTACAAAAACGACAAGTGATCTCAGGCTATCTCTTTGCCATTGGCGCCACGGCTATCTGGTCTGGAAACTTTATCATCGCTCGCGGGTTTAACGAAAACATCACGCCAATCAGCCTTGCCTTCTGGAGATGGGTTGTTGCCGTGATTGTGTTTTTACCCTTTGGATTGAAATCACTTATCGCCGAAAGGGATCTTCTCCTAAAAAGAATACCTTATCTCTCTGTTACTGCCTTGCTGGGAATTACAATATTCAATACTCTGATCTATGTTGCCGGCCAGACGACTACCGCAATCAACCTTTCCTTGATAGCAATCACATTTCCAGTTTTCATTGTCGTTTTATCCCGCATTTTTTTCCGTGAAATGATAACTCTTAACAAGGCAATCGGCATCATGATTGTGACGATAGGTGTTGTCCTGTTGATTACAAAGGGAAATCTTTCCAGACTTTTAGATATTACTTTTGCCATCGGTGATGTCTGGATGCTTGCCGCAGCTTTAATTTTTGCCATTTACAGTATCTTGTTAAAACAAAAACCTGAAGAGTTAAGCATTGGGTCCTTTCAATTAAGTACATTTATTTTGGGACTTGTTTTTCTGTTCCCTTTTTTTATCTGGGAATTTACAACAGTTCCTCCTGTTGAATTTACACCAAAGATTGTTTTTTCAATTCTTTATGTAGGAATTTTTGCCTCACTATCGGCTTTCATTTTTTGGAATAAGGCAATTATGACTATCGGCCCTACAAAATCAGGAATGATTTATTACACATTGCCGCTTTTTAGCGGGTTTTTGGCATACATATTATTAAAAGAAGAAATTAGTGGGATACATTTTTACAGCGCGCTACTCATTATGGCAGGAATTTTTACTGCTAATTACGAATCGAAAAAGTCTAGCCCCCGATAGTCTGCCAGTCTCAGGAGGAAGGCAGGAAAGCGAAAATATATTGAATAATCAATAAGGACAAATCAGGTGATGACCACTCAAAAGACTCCTCAAATCAAAACACCCAGCACAATCGTGCGTATCGCGGCAGGCATAGGCGTCAGCGCGTTGACCGCTGTAATGCTCATCCTGGCGTTTCATCCTTACAATGTCTGGTTCCTGGCATTTTTTGCGTTCGTTCCCATGCTGGTTGCCCAGCACCGTATCCTGCCGCGAAAATGGTCGGGGCTTGCTTCCGCCATTGGCGTTGGCGGCTGGTTATTCGTGTTTCTGGGATCCATGTTCGGCGGCAGCTCGGCCGCGCTAGTTATCTATATTGTCGTGCTGGCGATCGTTGTCACGCAGATGTTCACCATGCCGGGAGTGCAGCGCTTCCATGAGCAGACGAATTACCGCTGGTTTATGCTGCAGGGTGTCGCGGATTGGGTAGGTGTGGAGATGATCCGCAGTTTTATACCTCCCATCAACCCGCACGCCTTCATCGCCCAAACGATGTACACTCAACCCTGGATGCTCCAGCCCATCTCAATTTTCAGCATCTATGGTTTGGGGATTTTG
>CBDVDO010000192.1:0-3941 GCA_965372765.1 uncultured Anaerolineales bacterium | reverse complement strand
TTAATGATTTACACCCTCATTATAATGCTTCCGGCATAATTCAGCGTTGATAGTGGATCAATAACAACCTCTAAAACCTTACCTGTCATCCCTGTAATGATAGCGGGAAACTGGGTACTTATGATAAAATCCATCAATTGGAGCACACGATGAAAGATCAAAGAGGATATAATATACAAAAGTAAATTTCATCGGGGAGGATCGGTCTGGAGACCAGAAAAATAACCCAGAACCTGGACCAGAGATCAAAATCTCTTGAGTACCTTCAACCTGGCACAAAACTAGAAGGCCGGTATAAAATCCTGTCAACGGTTGGTCGGGGGGGAATGGGAGCTGTCTATCGGGCACAAGACCTCCGTTTTAAAGTTGAAAAGGTTGTTGCCGTCAAGGAAATGATAAACCAGGCGACAGATTCTGATATCCAGGCAACGATTGTTGAAACGTTTGAACGGGAAGCCAATATCCTGGCTACAGTCAGTCACCCCGCAATTCCCACCATCTATGACTATTTCACTCTTGGCGCCCGTTCCTACCTGGTGATGGAATTCATCGATGGTGACAATCTTGAAATAAAACTCCAGCAAAGACGGGCTCCGTTCCAGGAAGAGGAAGCCATCAGCTGGGCGATAGCTCTCTGTGATGTTCTGGACTATCTGCATACCCACGAACCTGAACCTATTATTTTCCGGGATATCAAACCAGCCAACATCATGATCACCAGTCGAAATCAGATCAGGCTGGTAGACTTCGGTATCGCAAAAACCTTCCAAACCGGCGCAAAAGGAACTATGATCGGCACAGAAGGGTATTCACCTCCTGAGCAGTACCGAGGTGAAGCATCCCCACAAGTTGACATATATGCCCTGGGCGCAACCCTGCATCACCTGATTACCAACCAGGATCCACGGACTGAACCTCCTTTTACATTTGACGAACGTCCAATCAGGGAAGCTAACCCGGATATCTCTGTAGCCCTGGAAACCATCGTCAATACAGCTTTACAGTACAATCCTCCAGACCGGTTTGAAAATGCGTCAATTATGAGAAAAGCCTTGATCGGGCTGGCGCAGAAAACCGGCATGCTCGAGGATGAAATTTCAATTGCTCAAGCGACCCAATTCTTCCAGGATCAAAGTCATTCTCCCATCTGGACTTTTACTTGCGAGGATGAAATCCGCGGAACCGCAAGTTATCAAGATGGTGTTATTTATATCGGATCGTACGATCACAACCTTTATGCTCTTGAAGCAGCAAACGGAAAGTTTGTCTGGAAATATGCGGCGAATGGCGGCATCGTCAGCAAACCAGCAATTCATGATAATAAAGTCTTTTTCGGTTCAACCGATCAATACGTCCACTCTATCTCCTGCCGGAATGGGAAAAAAGTCTGGGTGCAATCGACTGATGGGGCAATTTACTCCTCGCCGACGATTGCGGAAGGACATCTCTTTATTGGTTCCGATGATGAATATCTGCATGTAATAAATATATTAGCAGGAAGAGAAGCCTGGCGCGTGAATCTCGGTTCACAGGTCAGATCCAGCCCAACCATCATCTCAGATATGGTATACATCGGCAGCGAAAACGGAGAAATCCAGTGCTACGATTTCAGTGGGAATATCAAGTGGAGAACCGCCGCTAAACGGGCTGTCACTGCAACACCCCATTTCTATGACAATGTTATCTACATCACGTCTCTAGATGCTCTCCTGTATGCAATTGACGCAAAATCCGGCTGGGTGCTCTGGCGGTACAGGATGGATAATGGTTCTATCAGCACGCCGATAACGAATGAGAACCATGTTTATGTGGGCTCAACTGATAATACCTTTTACTGCATTAATATCAAAACCTCCAAAAAAGTTTGGAGCTTTGATACAGATAATCAAATTAACAGCTCTCCTTGTTTCCATAAAGGCGCTGTCTATTTTTGTAATATTGATGGTATGGTATACAGCCTGCACGCCGCAAGCGGCCGTCTACGCTGGAAATACCAAGCCGAGGGACAAATCACTGGATCCCCGATCATTGTTGACGATGTCCTCTATATAGGCGCTGCAGATAATAAACTATATGCTTTGCCAGCTTAATAAATTAACAGCCTCTAACTCAACTACAGCAAACGAGAGAAAATGATAAAAAGACTGCTTTCAACACTCAAGAAACAATTTCAACCCAAGACAACTGATCCTCACTACAGCGATAACCAGGGGCAGGACATAGAAGCTACTACTGTGACTAAAGAACTGGAAAAAGTGACCACACCGGTTGAAACGGAAACCGTTGGTTACAGCTCCCCTCTAATAAATGTAGGGTACGGACTATCTCCCGGAAAACAAAGAACACACAACGAAGACGCGTTCTTTACCCTGACGACAATGTTTTCCTTTAATGAAAGCGAAATTCCATTTGGTTTGTATATCGTTGCTGACGGCATGGGGGGACATAAAAACGGAGAGATTGCCAGCGAACTTGCTATCCGGACCATTGTCGGTATTGTCCTGACCGAGATATATACACCCATGATGAGTCTTAATCCTCAACCAAGTGAAATGTCATTCCGGGAAGTATTTCAATCCGGGATTGAAAAAGCGAACGCTGAAATATTAAAGAACTCATACGGCGGTGGAACAACAGTTACAGCTATCTTGATTGTAGGTGAACAAATGACAATCGCCCACGTTGGCGACAGCCGGGTGTATTCGACGGACAAGGAAGGAAACCTGGAAGCTTTGACCCGTGATCATTCCCTGGTGAAACGCCTGCAGGAATTAGGACAAATCACACCCGAAGAAGCCGCAGTTCACCCCCAGCGAAATGTTTTGTATCGCGCTCTTGGTCAGGGAGAGCCATTTGAACCAGAGATTATTTCCACCAGCCGGCCAGACAATAGATCTCTCCTAATCTGCTCAGATGGCTTGTGGAGCGTATTAACCCAGGAAGTTATCAGTAAAATCATTAAATCCGGCACCTCACCCCAACAAATTTGCGACAAACTAATCGACGCGGCAAATGATGCTGGTGGTCCTGATAACATCTCTGCTATATTTGTTGAAATATCCTGAACTATGTCCGATAAGACTGATTTTTACGACAGGTTAAATATCGGCACCGGAGCTTCTGAGGAAGCGATTAAACAAGCTTACCGGTTGGCTGTTAGAAAAACTCATCCTGATGTAAACAGAAATGAGGGAGCAACTCAACTGTTCCTGGATATCCAGGAAGCTTATAAAGTCCTGTCAGATCCCGGCAGAAAAGGTGCTTACGACGATGGTCGAGAACCTCACGAGACACCACCTGCTGTCCAGACAGCTATCGAATTCAGCCAAGACACATTGATCAGGTTGGATGAACCTCAAATCATTTATTCCATGGTTGATATTATCTCCACCCAGGTAGAGAAAGACACCTCGGAACTTCCCCTTAATATATCGTTCGTTCTTGACAATTCCACATCAATGGATGGCGCCAGACTGGAAATACTAAAAGGTGCCACGAAAGAAATAATCCATGAGATGAATGAGGATGATGTTATTTCGGTTATCAGTTTTAATGACCACTCTAAAGTGCTTCTCTCCAGCCAATCGCATCCCCCGATAGCTCATGTTGAATCAAGTATCAACAGCCTGTTTGCAGAAGGCGGCACTGAAATTTTCCAGGGTTTAGAAGCAGCTTTTGAAGAAATCAGAAAAAATTCTCCCTTTGATTATGTAAACCACATCATTCTCATCACTGATGGACATACCTATGGAGATGAAGAAAACTGCATCACTCTCGCAAAATCAGCTGCTAAATTAGATATTGGAATCAGCGGATTGGGTATTGGGATTGAATGGAATGATGAATTCATTGATGAACTCTGTGCACACACAGGCGGGCAATGTATGTTTATTCAGGAACTGGATCAGGTGAAAGATTTCCTGAAACACAGCATAACCTCC
>CBDVDO010000191.1:0-3946 GCA_965372765.1 uncultured Anaerolineales bacterium | reverse complement strand
GGACAGGGAACCCGGTATATGAAATCGTATTTTGCCCAGGAATTCGGTGGCGATCCAGGTTTTCTCCATGACATCGCGATGGAAGTAAAAGGGATGGAAATCTCAGAATATATAACTAAAGAATCCATCGCGCAGCAAGGAGGTTACGGCATGGCTCTGAAAGGCGGCCAGCATGATGAAGCCTGGTTAATCTTCATAGACCAGATAGATAAACAGCTGCCCACATTTGAAGACAAAGCTGAGGCTCTGCATTACTTCCCCATGTGGCGAACCTGGTTCAGCCTGCACGGCTTATGTAAACTCCCCTGGAATGACATCAAACCTATAAACAATAAAGAGCGAGATCAACCGGAAAGAATCCCCGAACACGTGGAAAATTACACCTGGGTCTATGAAGGACTGACCGGGAATAAAGTCACTATAGATGATTTAATTGCCCAATCCGAACGGGTTTACAATTTTCAGCGTGTTTTTAACCTCCGTGTTGGTTTTGGTACCCGCGAACACGATTATCCTCCTTATCGTGCAGTAGGGCCCGTGACAGAGGATGAGTATGAATCCAGGCAGGAAAGGTATGACAAACAACTGGAAGATCTGGTTGGAGTAGATCCTGCCGGATTGGGCACTGAAGAGAAAAGAAACAGGCTGCGGAAATATAGGGAAGATCAATATGAGCAGCTTCTGGATGCAGTGTACAAAAGAAGGGGATGGTCAAATAATGGCATACCCACCAAAGAGAAGTTAGCCAGCCTTGGTATTGACCTTCCTGAAGTACTTCAAGTAGTAGAAAAAAACCTCTAACTCCCCCCTCTTTTTACCAAAAAGCTCCTGAATTATCTCTCAGGAGCTTTTATTTATTAGCTAATCTAAATCTTCATTTTCTGGCTCTTGTCGAGACAGATCAAGATATTTTTTCTTCCAGCTGAACAACAAGTTGAGAGCCTCTAAAGGACTAAGCTCGTTGATATCCAGGCTATCTAACTCCTTTAATAACGGATTCGTGCTGGGGAACAATGACATCTGTTTTGGCGTTTCAGGATCCATCATTACCGCCTTGCCTGATGAATCCACCAGCAGCTGCATAATTTCTTCCGCCCGGAGCACAACAGTTGGCGGCATTCCTGCAATTTGAGCTACATGGATCCCATAAGATTTATCAGCCCCACCAGCTGCAATTTTGTACAAGAAAACCACTTTTCCGTCAGCTTCGCTTACCGCTACTCTATAATTTCGAATCCCGGGAAGGAGTTCCGGGAGCTCAGTCAGCTCGTGATAATGAGTCGCAAAGAGTGTTTTTGCCCTTTTTTCTGGATGATTATGGATGTACTCTACCACTGACCAGGCGATAGACACGCCATCATAGGTGCTGGTACCTCTACCAATTTCATCCAGAATCAATAAACTGCGAGTGGTGGCGTGATTGAGGATATTAGCAGTTTCAACCATCTCCACCATAAAAGTAGATTTCCCGGCATGGATTTCATCCTGGGCTCCGATTCTGGTGAAAATGCGGTCAATCATTCCAATTCTGGCATTTTCTGCCGGCACATAACTTCCCATTTGTGCCAGAAGCACAATTAACGCGACCTGTCTTAGGAATGTCGACTTGCCAGACATGTTGGGACCGGTTAATATCCTTATCCTTTCGCCGGGTTCAAATATAGTATCGTTGGGAACAAACCTTGTCCCTTGTAGTAATTGTTCAACAACTGGATGCCGGCCGTTGTTGATCTCCAACACATCCTCTTCAACAACCACGGGGCAAACATAACCATGATTGGCCGCGGTCTCAGCCAGAGATGACAACACGTCAATATGGGCTATGATTCGGGCAGTTGTTACCAAACGATCAATTTGAAGCGCCAACCGATCACAGATTTCATAAAACAACCTTCTCTCGATTTCCTTAATTTGATCCTCAGCATTGAAGACCTTTGTTTCATATACCTTTAATTCCGGAGTGATATAACGCTCAGCGTTGACAAGAGTCTGTTTCCGGATATAGTGCTCAGGCACAAATTCAGTTTTGGCTTTAGTGACCTCAATATAATATCCAAAAATTTTATTATGGCTTACCTTTAATGTCTCAATACCAGTATTCTTCCTTTCAACTGCCTCCAGGTTAGCAATCCAGTCCCTGGCTTCTTTCGTTGAGGACAAATAATTATCCAATTCCTCAGAATAGCCGGACTTTATTATGCCTATTTTCCCCAGGATTGAAGGAGGGTCCTCAGCAATAGATGAAGTAATTAAATCCAACGCATCAGAACAAAGAGAAAAACTCTTAAATAACTCTCCCAGATATTCCTTTTTACTAAACTTCCTGGGGAACAAACCTCGAATTGTTGGAAGCTTCTGCAGAGTCTCCCGGATTCCTACCAGGTCCCGGGGTCGGGCTGTTCCCCCGGCAACACGGTTGCTTAATCGCTCTAAATCCTGCAAGTCCTTCAGAGATTCCCGGGTTTCCGCCCGGAGCATGCCATCTGTGAAAAAGACCGTTACTCCTTCAAGTCTTTTTTGAATTCTCTCAACGTCCAACAGCGGTTTACTTACCCATTGCCTAATCAGCCTTTTCCCCATTGGCGTGATGCTTTGGTCCAAAATGCCTAACAATGAACCTTCGGTCGAGCCAGACCGGATAGTTTCTGTTAATTCCAGGTTTCGCCGGGTAGCCGCATCAAGAGTCATAAAATCCTGAAGGCTGTACATGTTTAATCCGGTCAGCAATTTAAGTGAATCCGGTCGAGTTTGTTCAAGATACTGTAAAATTGCCCCAGCAGCCCGGACAGCGAATGGAAAACCGCGTATGCCGTACCCATCCAGCGTTGATACCTGGAATTGCTTTTGCAGCACATCAACACAACGCTCTTCTTCAAATCGCCAGGCAGGAAAAGGAGTGAAATGGGTGAGAAATCCTTCTTCATCCCAGAGTTGATTATCTGGAAGAAGCGCTTCCGCAGGGTTTAACCGCAGGAGTTCTGAACGCACCAGATCCTGTAAATGTTTTTCCCTGATTTCAGTGACTGCAAATTCCCCCGTTGTAATATCCACATAGGCAATTCCAGCCCGACCCTCATCGAAGACAATGCTGGCTAAATAATTATTGCCATCTCCCGGCAGCAAGCTGGATTCCAGTATCGTGCCCGGAGTAATCACTCTGACTACTTCCCGAGGCATCAACCCATCTACCGGGACATCACTTACCTGCTCACAGATCGCAACATGATAACCCTGTTCAATTAAGCGTGATAAATAATTTTCTGCAGCATGATGGGGAATCCCTGCCATGGGAATCCGGGTACCTTTACCAATATTCCTGGAAGTCAATACAATATCCAACACCCGGGAGACAATATGGGCATCCTCATCAAATGTTTCGTAAAAATCTCCCAGTCTGAAAAATATAATTGAATCCGGATATTGCTTTTTTATATCCAGATATTGGCGTCTTACGGGAGTCACCTTCTCTTTCGACATGACCCAATTCTATATTGAGAGAGGGTAAATCACAAGGGATAAAATTTAGATAACACTGAAATATTTAAATATTGACATTCCAGAATCTTCTTGATAATCGCTTCCCTGGCATTAAATTCATTGATAAAAAATCAGGGAATATATTTTTGCGTAATTTTTGATTATTCCAAAAACATGATGTATAATGTTTTTAAATATTTCCGAATCCGATATAAAAGGAGTTGAGCTTCATGGCTAATGTAACATTCGACCAAGTGTATAAGCGATTTGACGAGGTTGTTGCTGTCAACAACCTTAACCTCGAAGTTGAGGATAAAGAATTCCTGGTTCTAGTTGGCCCGTCAGGCTGTGGGAAGTCCACTGCGCTGCGCTTGCTGGCTGGATTAGAGGATATCTCTGAAGGAACCCTCAAGATCAATGACCGGGTTGTTAATGATGTTGCCCCGAAAGACCGGGATATAGCCATGGT
>CBDVDO010000190.1:0-3948 GCA_965372765.1 uncultured Anaerolineales bacterium | reverse complement strand
AATTTCGATTATTTTATGACACCATATTGTTTTGTGGGACATTCTCATCTTCCCGTTATGTATTACATAAAGAATGGAAAAGAACTGGCAAATGTGAACTTTGTTTATCCAGGGGAAAAAACCCGGCTCCCAAATAAAACCATAGTGAATCCCGGATCAGTTGGACAGCCAAGGGATCATGATCCCCGGGCAGCTTACACAATCTTTGATACTGAGGAAAAGACATGGTCGCAGCATCGAGTTTCGTATGATATCGCAGATGTCCAGGAGAGGATGACTTTGGCTGGATTGCCAATAGAATACATTCAACGGTTGGAATTGGGATGGTAGGGAACTTTTCTGCCAGATTTAGCGTCTTAAGGATGAAAAGTATACACAAGAAAGGAGATATATTCATGAAGAAACAATTAATTTTCTTGTCCGTTCTAGCCATTCTCTTAACCTCTTGTGCTGTGGGCAGTTCTCGATATGACTCTGAAGTTTTGATGGAAAGTGGAGCTCCCATGGCCAAGGGAATTAATATCTCAAGTGACTCTAGTTTTGGCGAGGCTGAATATTCAGGCACCTCGGCATCCTATACAGACACGGGGATCCAGACTCGTGAATCCCAAACCAGGATGGTAATTAAGAATGCATCCCTGTCAATTGTTGTTGAAGAGCCGGGAGCAACTCTTGATGCCATCAGCGAGCTCGCTGCTGATTTTGGGGGATTTGTAGTTTCCTCCAACCTGTACCGGATGGAGGTCGAAGGCGGGCTGGAAGTCCCTCAGGCCAATATAACTATCCGGGTGCCTGTTGGGAAATTGGATCAGGCCCTGGCTGAAATAAAATCAGGCGCAGGTCAGATTCTGAATGAAAACATCTCAGGTCAGGATGTAACGCAGGAATATACTGATCTGGGATCCAGGTTGAGAAATCTGGAGAATGCGGAACAGCAGCTAACCAAGATCATGGAACAAGCCTATGAGACAGAGGATGTGTTAAGCGTCTATAACCGTCTGGTTGATGTACAGGAACAAATAGAATTGATTAAAGGACAAATGCAATACTACGAACAGTCTGCTGCTTTGTCCGCCATATCTGTAAACATTCAGGCAAATGAAGCAGTACAGCCTCTCAAAATTGGGAATTGGCAGCCAGTAGGAGTAGCAAAACGGGCAATCCAGGCGCTTATCAATACCCTGGAATATATCGCTAACCTTTTGATCTGGATTGCGTTGTATGTCCTCCCTGTTGTTCTGGTTCTGTATTTCCCAATCCGTTGGATTTGGAAAGGGCTTAAAAGATTATTTACCGGGGGAAAAAAGAAAAAGAAACAGGATAAGATTTCTGAAGAAAAAGAAAAATAATCTCTGATAAGGCAATAAACAAAAGTCTGATTTCTTATCTAGAAATCAGACTTTTGTTATTCTTGACCGCAAGAATCCTGTATAATTCACCCCAGATGGAAACCTTAAAGACGGAAACTCAGAACCTGATCGGGATCACTCTCAGTTCTTACCAAATATCCCTCCTTGAGCGGTACAGACAGGAGCTCGATGAATGGAATAGCAGGTTTAGTCTTACCGCTATTCATGCCCCGGAACAGATCCGGGTAAAGCATTTTTTAGATTCCTTTAGCCCCTATCTGGTAATCCAAAACACAACTATTTCCCGGCTGATTGATATCGGTACCGGAGCAGGTTTCCCCGGCATACCGTTAAAGATACTGCTGCCAGATACTGAAGTGGTTTTAGTAGATTCTATAAATAAAAAAACCGAGTTTTGCCAGCATATCATAGACAGTTTGAATTTAAAGGGGATTCAGGTCATCCAGGAACGAGTAGAGCGCCTTGCTCAGGAAGTAGAATTCAGAGAAAAATTTGACTGGGCAATAGCAAGAGCAGTTGCCAAGATTTCCACGCTCAGTGAGTACATGCTCCCATTTGTTAAAATCGGAGGAAGTATGCTGGCGATGAAAGGGGACCAGGGTCCAGCTGAAGCCCAACAAGCCCACCAGGCAGTAGGGTTACTGGGGGGTGAATTAACCCAGGTAAAGAAAATAACACTTCCTGGAGTCACTGAAGATAGGTTCTTAATTATGATAGAAAAGAAAGCTTCAACCCCCGAGAAGTATCCCCGGCGGGTGGGTGTGCCCAGTAAAAAACCCCTCTGATTAAACCGTTAGCTGCCCGTTTCGAATTTCCCACTTGGTTGCGGTTTTCTGAAACTCATCAGAAAACAAATCCAGATCAGTTGTTGTTAACAGTAATTGTTCGGTTGTTGACAGGCGGTCCAATAAATCCTGCCGGCGGAAATCATCTAATTCAGCCAGCACTTCATCAAGCAATAATACTGGCCAATGGCCGGTATTCTCTTTTAACCAGGTAACTTCTGCTAATTTGATCGCCAGTAAGGCTGTCCGCAGCTGCCCCCGGGAACCAAAATTACCAAGATCAATACCGTTGCTGATAAAACGCAGATCATCCCGATGTGGCCCAAGAGCGGTAACACCGCGGCTGATTTCCTCCTTCCGCTGAGAAAGAAGTCTTTCCCGGAAACCTCCTTGAATCTCCGTTAATTCCATACCGGACCTGTCTATTGGGTTGTCCAGAGGTAATTCAATTTGCCCGGGAGGAGATGGCATCGGCTCATAGGAGGGTAGATAGTTCAGGCGCAGGATTTCTTCCCCCCTGGTGAGTTCCTGATGGATTGAGGCAGATATATGTCCGATATCCCGTATCGCCTGGATCCGGGCGTGCATAATATAGGACCCTGCCTGAGTGATTCTTTCATCCCAATAGGATAATTGATCCGGGTCACCAGAGCGCTCATTAAGTTGTTTTAATAAGGCGTTCCGCTGAGTAAGGGCTTTATTATATTCTGACAGGGCTTCGTGATAACGCGGATCCACTTGGGATATGGTCAGGTTGAGATAATGACGACGGCGCTGGGGAGAGCCTGTGGCTATCTGAAGCATGTGCGGGAGGAATAGAACCGCATTAAAATGTCCGATAACAGAATTGATTTTAATCTGGCTTCCATCCAGAATAACTTCTTTTCGAATGCTGGCGTTTCCATTGGACAGCGTATCCCGGATAATCCGGATTTCAAGGTGATGATTTTTCTCCCCCTTCCGGTAATCAGCTACGATCCTGCAGACCGCCAGGTCGTTTTGAAGAGCGGAAAAATTGATCAATTCTGCTGTGTTGGATGCTTGAAAAGAATCTAAAGCTGACAGGTAGTAGACTGCCTCCAGAAGACTTGTTTTGCCTTGAGCGTTATCACCGGCTAATATTAGTGCGTTTTGAGGAACGTCCTGGTCAAACCGGGAGAATATTCGAAAATCTGTCAGAGATAGATGAGTGAGATACATGGAGGCTAAACAGGATTGTAATCTTCATCGGTTTCCCAGACACTCGTCGTCCGATCAGTGTAGAGGATACCATTGACATGGTCGATTTCGTGCTGGAAAATCCGTGCGATCCATCCCTGCAACCGCATTTTTATTGGTTTGCCGAAGCGGTCTTGACCTTCTACAACAATTTCATCTACCCGTTCGACTTCTCCCATTAGTCCTGGAATTGACAGGCAGCCTTCAGCACCGGTCGCAATCTCCTGCGAAAAACGGGTCACTCTGGGATTGATTGTGACATACATTGTCGGTGGAATTTCCTCATTTTCTTCAGTTCCAAATTCCACCAGGATCACCTGCTGCGAGACGTTAACCTGAGGGGCTGCCAATCCAGCTCCGGAGTTCTCATGCAGTGTTTCAATCATGTCCTCGATTAATTGCTGAAGGTCGGGACCAAAATCAGATACTTTTGCGGATTTCTTTCTTAACGTTGGATGGGGGACAATAATAATTTCTCGTACTGCCATAGGGAGTCTGCTACAGTGATCTACCGCTAATACTCAATCAGGAATCTTCACTTTCAGGACCTGGCATTTCACTAGTGCTTTCTTCGT
>CBDVDO010000189.1:0-3978 GCA_965372765.1 uncultured Anaerolineales bacterium | reverse complement strand
CTGAAGCATCCAAGAAAGATTATCTCTTCCGCCAGGAGATTGGGGAAATATCTCCTTTTGTTTCAGACCTGATTCGCTGGGAAAATGAGCGCCAGGCCCGAAAATTAATTTTTATCCCTTCTCAATCTTACGTTCCTAAGGCGATCAGAGACGCCCTCGGCACCCGCTTCCAGAATTTATATGCCGAAGGATATCCGTCAACCAAGATGACTCTCTCAACGGAAGAGCAATTAAAGGATGTTTCCTGGCAGCTCGCTAATTACCGCAGATACGCGGACCGCCGTTTTTATAAAGGGAAAGAATATGTAAATTTCCTGGAATGCCTGGCACAGAGGAAGTCTGCCCAGCTGTTTGCCCACGATGGACTTTCTGCAGAGGACATTTATGTCAATGTCCAATCATTATCCGGGACACCAGCAAATTTAGGCGTTTATTGGTCTCTGATGGATCCCGGAGATACATTTATGGGTTTGGATCTTTATCAAGGAGGACATCTCTCCCACGGGTCTGAATTTAATATTTCAGGGCAGCGCTACCGGGTGGTTTCCTACGGAGTGGATCCAAAAACTGAACGGCTGGACTATGATGCCATCCGGGATCTGGCGCTGGCGCATCGCCCAAAGATCATTGTGGCGGGATATACCTCATATCCCTGGGCGCCGGATTGGGCTAAGTTCAGAGATATTGCAGACGAGATTGATGCTTATTTAATGGCGGATATATCCCATGTTGCTGGGATGGCAGCAGCGGGAGTATATCCCAACCCTGTCGGTATTGCGGATGTGGTGACCTTCACTACCCACAAGACCATGATGGGCCCCCGGGGGGCAGTGATCATGACTACTGATGAAGACCTTGCCAGTGAAATAGATCTGGCAATATTTCCCGGAGAGCAGGGCGGACCTCATGTGAACAAGTTCGCTGCCATGGCTCTCACTTTTGAGATTGCCGGTACTGATAAATTTAAATCACTGCAGAAACAGATTGTTAAAAACGCCCAGGCATTAGCTGACGGTTTACAGGAGAGAGGACTCAGGCTTGCCTACGGCGGCACAGATACTCACCTGCTTTTACTGGATTTGAAATCCATTCCTACCGAAGGGTCCGCACCTACAGGGATAGTTTCTCCTGTCTGGGCGGAACCTGCTGTCAGAATCATGGATTTGGCCGGTATGGTGGCTAACAAAAACACCATTCCCGGGGACCTGGAAACCTCGCTGGCAACCGGCATCCGGTTAGGCACTCCCTGGCTGACACAGCGCGGGTTGGTTGAAAAGGACATGGATATCCTGGCAGGTTTAATTCACAAATTGTTATCAAACCTGAAACCATTTTCATACACTGGATTAATTGGAGTGCTGCCCCGGGCCAAAGTAGATTTGGATGTACTGGAGGAAGTAAAACTTGGAGTAGGGGAGGTGGCAGAAAGGGCCGGGATTGATTTTGAAGTTGAAAAGAGCGGTTATCCTCATCATGTAACCAGAATTGAGGGATCCTCTGTTAATAACCGCCAGATCCGGATCGCTGGTTGGCGGGCCCGCCAATACCTTAATCAGGTGGCAACTTCGAACTTGATTAATCTTCAAGTCGGAGAAAAGATCACCACCTATTTTCTGAACAGGAAAGGCCTGCTGATTGATGAAGTTGAGATCGCCAGGGAAGACCCCGATGATTTCGGCAGAGACCAATTTGTTCTTTCTGCCAGCCCGGAGAGAATTGATCGGGTTTTATCCTGGTTAAGAGGGATTGGTGATGGATACACTTTGTTTGATGATGCTGATCTGTACCGCAAGGTTGAAGGACCGCTGATCGTGGAAGAAATTGAAGCAGACCAAAGTCGACAAAACCCTGCCGCTGAAGCGGGTACTCCGGCACAAGAACTGTACCTGAAAACCCCAGAGCAATTTGATCTTACCAAACCGTATTTTGTGGGACAGGATGCCTTGACTAAAGAAGGTCCGAAATCCTCCCGGAAAAAATGGTCCTGGAAAGAGAAAGAACCAGTGTTGAAAAAGACTGAACTGAACCCAATTCATAAAAAAATGGGAGCAAAGCTGGTTCCCTTTGCGGGTTGGGAAATGCCAGTACGGTATTCTTCCGTGATGGATGAACACTGTACTGTCAGGCAGGCTGCTGGATTGTTTGATGTTTCCCACATGGGGGTGTTTGAGATTTCCGGTCCAAATGCGACCACTTTCCTGGATGTTGTTTTTTCAAATTACGCAGCCTGGCTTGAAGATGGGCAGTCCATGTACGGTTATTTCCTGGAACCTGACGGCAGCGTTGTGGACGACGGCATCATTTACAGGATCCGATCGGATTATTATTACCTGGTAATTAATGCTTCAAACGAAACGAAGGACTGGGATTGGCTGAATGCGGTAAACGAGGGCAGGGTGGTGATTGATAACGAACGTCCTTGGGTTAAGGTCGAAGCCCCAGCAGTCTTAAGAAACCTTAAAGATCCCAAGATCGGGAAAAACCAGAAGCGGGATATTGCCTTGCAGGGACCGGCATCGATCAAAATCCTTCAGGCGATGACAGACGATCCATTGTTGAAAAAGGACTTAGCCCGCATCCGGAGAACGGAGTTGATCACCTGTGAGCTGCAAGATATACCTCTGGTGATTGCCCGAACCGGTTATACAGGGGAATCCTGGGGATTTGAAATCCTGGTCCATCCGAATAATATGGAAAAACTCTGGAATGGCATTATGAAAGCAGGAGAACCTTATGGCGTCAAACCAGCCGGGTTGGCATGCAGGGATTCAACTCGCATAGAAGCAGGTTTGCCATTATACGGACAGGAGTTGTCCGGACCGTTATCCATCACCCCCGTGGAAGCCGGATTTCCTGGGTATATTAAGTACCATAAACCCTTTTTTATTGGCAGAGACGCGCTGTTAACCCAGGAAGGAAAACGTTCACGGGAAATCCTCCGTTTTCGCTGCAACAAGAAGCGCTGCCGCAAACCAAACACGGGCGATCCTGTCGTGGATGAAAGAGGTATAGAAGTAGGAAAGGTAACCAGCTGCTCCATTGACGAGGAAGGTTTCCTGCTGGGTTTGGCATTGGCCGATAAACGCTGTAATATGCCCGGTCTCCCATTGAGTGTGTTTCCCTTGCAAGGAAAGTCTCTCCAAGAAGGATTACTTCAGGATAAAAAAGTCGCTCTTCCGATAGACATCACGGTAATTACTAGATTCCCGGAAAAAAAGGATAAGAAGCCGGCCTGGATTAGCGGAGAGGACTGAACAAAGTATAAAACCTGATCTGCCTTGCCACCTGCGACCCTGTCCATGGTAAGATATTCGCTGTTGAGCTCTTCTAGGCAGGTAAATCTATAAATTCAGGAGGATAGAATGGATCCAATTATTTTTACTATTCCCGGCACTAATTTTTCTTTACATTGGTATGGCGTGATTATGGCAGTGGGCATTGTTCTGGCCGGGATGATTGCCGAATGGGGTGTCCGGCAGCGGGGGGATGATGGTGAACTTATCTGGGAATTGCTCATCTGGGGAGTTCCATTTGGCATTGTTGGTGCCAGGCTCTGGTATGTACTGAATGATATTTTGGGAGGAGGCCGGTATTACCTGGACAACCCTTTAAAAGTTATCAACCTGCCGGAAGGCGGGCTGCATTTTTATGGTGCTGTTTTGTTTGGTGCTCTGGGAGCTTATCTTTATGTAAAAAGAAACAAGCTGGATTTCCGGTTGTTCCTTGATGCTGCCGCTCCTGCCCTGCTGATTGGTCAGGCGCTGGTCAGACCGGCAAATTTTATCAACCAGGAACTGTATGGTCCTCCCACGGATTTACCTTGGGGAATAGCTATTGACGCGGCACACCGCATCGCTCCCTGGACTGATACCTTTTTATATCCGGTGGAGATCACACGCTTCCATCCGGCTTTCGCTTATGAAATGCTCTGGAATTTCCTGGCAGCTGGTATCCTGTTATGGATTGCACTGGAATATA
>CBDVDO010000188.1:0-3999 GCA_965372765.1 uncultured Anaerolineales bacterium | reverse complement strand
GTATTTCCATCAATCAGGGTAAAGCGAATCCGGGGAGCTTCATACGCAGTCGGAAATAACGGCAGTACCCGTTCAGATAAGGGAAGCGTTCCAGCCCGCCAATGGGGAAAGATCAATAGGACTTCAACACTCTTCTCCGCTTCCAGGCGGTGATCTTTCCAAGGAGTTAACTCATCATCGAGAGATTTCTCCAGGGCGAGCATTTCCTCTGTCAACGAGTCAGGATTATACTCAATTGGCATATACTGCAGGTGCAGCGGTGTTTTTTGAACACTCTCTGGTTCCAGGGCCTTTAAGTACCAGGCAACAATTCCCGCTGGACCCACTTCATCAAACCGGGGGTCTTCCTGCAGCGCATGGTCGAGAGAAAAATCGATCAAATTTGGATTAACATCCAATGGTAAATCAATTTGTTTTACCAGATCAGCAGTGGAAAGTGGACCACCCTGATTCATATCCAGGACAGCTTCAGCCAGATTCAAATGTCCAGCATTCACATCGATCAGCAGCGCCTGCAGGAACCAACGTCCCGCAATCTGAACAAAATCCTCAGAGCTTGATAGTCCCAGCTCAATTTGGTCAGCTAACAAGTCACTATATTCAGCAGCCACTGTTTCCGGATTCAATGAATCGGCCTCTGCAGCCTCCGGGGGAATATTCAGCAGATGATCTTCAAGACCCGAAGCAAATTCATGCTGTTCTCCACCTTCAAATTCAACCTGAATGACGCTGAATTGACCAACAGCGGGATTTTCGCCGGACCGCAGACCTACTACTTCACCTTTTTGCCACTCAAATGCGGGGAAAACCAGCTTTTTCCCCACCTGATATTCATCTTTCGGATAAAAGATATCGTTCCCATCCAGGCGTTTCTTTTCCAGAAGGATTTTCTCCCTGGATATCCTCTGACCAACCAGAATAGGCATGAGCTCTTCTGAAGTCAATGGCGTTTCATTTTCCAGAAGGTACTCATAAAGATAGGCAATATCTTCTTCATCCAACTCGTATTCCTCCCAGTAATTCTCTCGGAGGGATAGTACTGCTGTAACCATAAATCTGCCTCAAACGAATGTAAAAACAATGACCTGAAAATATTTTGATTTCAAGCCTGTATATTATACTCTACTCTTTCTGCTAAACAACCTTTGCAGGGAGCGATTCCCCCGAGGACATGACGGCAGCCGTAGGTCAAGGATAACTATCAACCAGCCAATCCATCGGATCAACTTGAATTCCACCGACCCAAACTTCCCAATGCAGGTGGGGACCGCTGGATCTGC
This sequence comes from uncultured Anaerolineales bacterium, assembly GCA_965372765.1. GTDB lineage: Bacteria > Chloroflexota > Anaerolineae > Anaerolineales > UBA11858 > B10-G9. The sequence continues at coordinate 2,719 of CBDVDO010000188.1, read as the reverse complement.
CAGTTGATCCTACTCTCCCAACCAGATCCCCGGCTTTCAACCGATCACCCTCCTGTACCAGGAATTCGGATTGGTGAGCGTAAAGAGTATATACTCCCCAACCATGGTTAATCATTGTCGTATTGCCGTGGATCAGCAGGTTGCCTGTGTAGACAACCTTTCCAGGTGCAGGCGCCAGTATATTGCCTCCCATCGCCCCGCAATAATCCAATCCCGAATGGAAATAAAAGAATCCACCGCCGTTATAGGAACGGCGGGTGCCATAAAAGGACACCCAGCATTTGCTCAGTTCCACCGGAACCGGACTCAAGAATTCTCCTTCCCAGAATTTATTGTCAGTCGGGTCATCAGCAATGTCCTGCAGCTGTTCCGTTTCCTTATTGGTAAGTTCTACGCTGACTGTTTTTGCGGGAACACCGGATATATCCTGAAAAGTGTATTCCCCACTTCTAATCTGCACCATTTGGGTATGGGCAAACGGTGTGCCATCCGGCAGCGTCCCAAAAACGGAGAGCGGTTTTAAACCCAGGTTCTCTTTGGCATGTAAACCCTGCAGCGCCAGGTAGTTCACACCTGTTTCAGAGAAGAAAGAAAGCGGATAATCACCCAGAGATCCCTGGATGGTTGTGCCTTCGGGAGCCGTTACTTTAAAAACTGAAGTGTGGCCCTGAATAAAACGATTAGGCGTATAGGCTACTTTTTGTATCTCTTCCGGAAAGGCGCCCGGACCCGAGGAGTCAGTACCGTAAACATTGAGCACCTCTCCGGGGATCAGGTCCCATTCTCCACCCTGAGCATTTGTAATTATCAGGTCCCAGGGATTAAGGTTTTCAATCACAGCCAATTCAAGGGAAGATTGTTCAGGCGCGAGTGAGACCCGCTTTCCTGCCTGATCAATGACTTCATTTTCTGCCACCAGCACCAGGGACACTCCAACATAAAGTTCCACCGGGCTGGTTAACCGGTTCAATTTAACTAAAGCATCCTCCGGAACATCATAACGCCGGCTGATACTCTGTAAGGATTCCCCATACGCTACCTTAACTGTTGAAAGTACACCAGAAATATCTCCCAGTCCGGGTATATCCAACACTTTACCAGGGATAAGAGAACTTTCACCAGTCATCTGATTCGCAGTCAGGAGTTCGTCGTAGGAGATATGAAGATTCCTTGCAATAGTCCACAGCGTATCCCCAGCCTGGACAACATAAGTTGGGCCTCCGGTCTGGTCTTCCTGGGCAAATACAGGATTAAACAAACTGAAGGTCAACAGCAAAAGAACACTAAGCCGGATAATTTTTTTCAAAGTCCAGTTTATCTCCTATATTAAAATCGGGGATCCTCTCCGGGTTGATTTCCAGTATATATCGGGCAGGGTGCTTTGGCCTATACATTGGCTTCCAGCTTTCCGCCAATTGAATATCGACGATTTTCCGGTTATTGTTCAACCAGATAACACCCAGATCCATTCCCACAAAGAACATGTGAATGGCAGCATTGCCCCGGCTTTCATTCTTTTGGACCAGCAGTAACCCATCGGCCGAATCCAATTCTTTCTGGAACATTAAACCCCGCAAGCGGCAGAAAAATGTATCACAATTTTTTACTCGAAGCGGTTTCTCCAAACTTCGAGTTTTATTAATGACATTTACTTTCATCATGGTGGTAGTTGCTGGAACCAGGGAAGTCTATTCCCCTGTTTGAGATAGCACGTACTTCACTCGTTCAGCCAATTCTTCTGGGCGGAAAGGTTTTGTGATATAGTCATCCACTTTTGCTACCTGCCGCCACAGCACAATATCAATGCTCTGGACTTTTGCTGTAACAACGATGACAGGGATATCCCGTGTTTTTTCGTTTTCTTTTAAGCGCTGAAATACCTGCGTTCCATCCATTTCAGGCATCATTAAGTCCAGCAGGATCAGATCAGGATGTTCTTCATTAACCAAAGCCAGTCCTTCTTCACCGCCATTTGCTCCCAGGACTTCATATCCTTCTCTGGCAAGGATCAACTTCATCAGATTTGTGGTCTCTGGCTCATCCTCAATGCAAATGATCCGTTTTTTGTCCGCCATAGTCAAATCCCTTTCTAATCAACTGTAAGTTTACCATAATTCAGGAGGGATAACACCTACTTGCCGTGTTTACAACAGAGAGCAGGACCAGAAGGATTTCCAGTTAAAATTTCTTTAACCAGGGCTTAGTAAAGAAAAAGCAGGTCGACTTCTCTCCCTTGTCACCTGTATGACTGTAGAATATAATCACGAGGCAGATTTATGGTCAACTTGGACAACAAGGGTTAAAAATGATTGATGTTAACGAATTGAGAAAAGGCGTGACATTTGAACTGGATGGACATATTTATAAAGTGCTTGAGTATGATCATCACAAACCCGGCCGGGGAAAGGCTACTATCCGGGTAGATGTAAGAGATCTTCGCACAGGCACACGCCTGAAGAAGAAATTTAACTCCGGCGATTCAGTCCAGGATATCCGGCTCACCTTCAAGAACGCTAAGTACATGTACAATGACGGAGAAAAGTACTTCTTCATGGATGTTGAAACTTATGAACAGCCATCACTCAGGGGTGATATTCTAGGAGACGCCACCAAGTTCCTTACTGATGAAATGGAAGTGAAAATAACCTTTTTTGAGGGCGCTCCTCTGGATGTTTCTCTGCCGACTACAGTAGATCAGCAGGTTGTGCGGGCTGATCCC
>CBDVDO010000187.1:0-4008 GCA_965372765.1 uncultured Anaerolineales bacterium | reverse complement strand
TCTTGACTTGGGAAAACCAGGAATATTCTAATTTTTGTGAAGCTTACCATTGTGATGGTTCCATATTTGGCGATCATAGCTTGACGGAAGCATGCTTCAACCGAAATGATGTAATTTTTTGTGAAGATTGCAACTGGCAGTCTTAACTATTCTCAAATGGTGCCGCCTGCAACAAAGCCGGAAGCAGTGAATAGGCTGATTGTTTTTGAATCTTTCAGTGTTGGTATTCTGGTTAATAGTTCATCCACACCTTTTTTCCTCCAATCTCCTTACAGTTCAAAAAAATCCGTCGACTTAACCGGTTGATAGTTCGAAGACATAAATTATACTCTATTTTCACCTTCGGTAAATTGGGGCGCCCTGCCGTGATGGTCGATTCTGGGACGCATTTTTAGGGGACAGCCAATCCCATAGCTAATTACGAACTTTTGTAGGAATAAACCCTATGAGTAACCAAAATGATCCAATCATCACTAGAAATTTCATAAAAAACCTGTCCAGAGGTCTGGTCAAATCCCTGCCTATTGGATCGGCCTTGTTGGAGCAGGTCATCTATGGGACTCTTGACGGTGAAGCAGCCGAAATGGAAGCTGAAAAATTACATTCTGCTTTGTCAAGGATCTCGCAAGAAATTGAAGGTAAGGACATTGAGTTAAGCGAAATAATCAAAGAGCTGGAAAGGCAGGCTATATTTTCCAAAGCAATTACAAATGAGTTGAATAGACTTACCGCTCTCATAGATGATCCTGATCATGCAGCCCTCCCCGAAACAGTTGATAATGCAGTTAAGATGCTTCTTCTGAAGAATGACGAACAAGCAGACATTCTTACTGGTGAGATAGGGGAGATCAAGGAGTTACTGAATCGACTCACTGACAAAGTAGAAAAGTCATCCCTTCATATCCAAGGTAGTCCCGCCCCATTCAAGGCGGAAGATGAGGAAAAACTATTAAGGGAATACCTGAAATCTGTGGAGGCTGACACAAGGCGGATCGATATTCAGGGGATCTCTTCACAGTCCGGCGCAGGAAGAGAGGCGATTCATTTTCCAATAGAGGAGATCTATACGCCTCTTACGACACATCATCCTGGCACACGAACCGGTATTCCAGACGAGCCTGGCTTAGGCAAACATGGCGTTGGAGAGAGGACTCCGCTTAGCGGTCTGCTTTCAGAGCAGAGACGGCTCCTGATCGTGGGTGATCCAGGTGGTGGAAAGACCACTTTCTTGAAACTCATTGCCTGTGTGCTGGCAAAGGATGCTTTGGGTGAAACTTTGGATGGCCGGGAGAAACACCTGGGATTATCGGTGGATAAACCAGCCCTGATCCCGATTTTCTTGAGGCTTGCAGCAGTGGCAGAGGTAATGGATCGCGGGTCCCCCGAAGTAGCGGTTGGCGCATCGTATCGTAAGCTCATCCAGGCCATGGAGTCCTTGTACGCGTACCAGACCTCTCAGATTCTTCAAAGTCGATTGGAAAGGGGACAATGCGCCCTGCTGCTGGATGGACTGGATGAAGTGGCTGACCCGAACCTGCGCCGCAAACTCATTCAGGTGGTTAATGGAGTGATGGAACACTGGGGAGACAATCTGATCATATTAACCTCGCGCCCTTTTGGCTATCAAGACGTGGCAGATTCTAAGCAAATTGCCACAGCCCATATTGACGCATTCGGAAAAAAGGAGATAAAGGAGTTCCTTTTTCGTTGGGGAAAAGGACTTTATCCGGACGATGACGAAAGAGAACGTTCCGAATATCTACCGGAACTTCATTCAGCCATCATAGATTCAGCGCCCATCCGGAAATTGGCTCGTAATCCGGTAATGCTCACATGTCTCTGCGTGGTCCACTGGAATGAGAGAAGTCTGCCGGAGGGGAAGCCGGACTTGCTTGCCGCGGTGCTGAAGTGGCTTCTTAATGCCAGGGAGGAAATCCGGAAGGTAAGGGGGTATACAAGCGAGTTTGCCGAGGAATGCTTCAAAGCTCTTGCAATGGCTATGACTATTCATGAGGACGGAAAACAGGTGATTGTTGATTTGGCATGGGCTGCTGAGCAGCTTACGAAACCTTTTGACGATATCCTGAACGTGAGTGGAGAAGAACGTGTGCAGCGAGAGGGCAGGCGCTTTTTTGAAGAGGAGATGCTATATAGTGGCATTGTTGAAAAATACCGCACAGGCCAGCTCAGATTCTGGCACTTGAATTTTCAGGAACATTACGCAGCCAAAGCCCTGATCGACCGCAGTGATGATAAATGGTGGAAGATAGTCGAACCGCACCTTGGCGAGCAGCAATGGTTTGAAGTACTGGATCATCTGGCAGGATGCCTGGCATGGACCGGACGGTATCGGCTTGATCTTCTGGTTGAAAATGTCCTTGGAACGGCAAAAAACTCTGACTTGGCCTCCCTGGCTCGCGTCGTGGGCATTCTTGGCAGGTTACTTCGTATTTTAAAGGCATATAAGTACCAGCCGCCCCCTAGGCTTGGCTGGAATAAAGCCCGGGATATGGTAATGGAGATTTTTACCATTAAAGGTGCTTCCCGTGTTCCGGTTGAGCAACGTATAGCCGCCGCCGAGGCCCTGGGCCAGGGAGGAGATCCGCGAATAAAACCCCTTGATCCGGAAATGCTTCCAGTGCCCGGCATGAAGAACGTTTCCCTGTGCAAATATCCAGTTACTGTAGCGGAATATCAGAAGTTTGTCGATAATAACGGGTATGGGGATTCTCAATACTGGGACAACGAATTGTGTAGCAAAAAGGAAAAAGAAGGGTGGACCGAACCGGGAAGCTGGGATGAACAGACAGAACATCAGAACCGGCCGGTGACAGAGGTTTCCTGGTACGAGGCCTCAGCCTACTGCAAATGGCTGACCGCGCAGACTAAACGCCCATACCGTCTGCCAAGGGAAGAGGAATGGGAAAAGGCCGCTATAAACCTCAATGGCGAATATCCCTGGGGCAATGATGCTCCGAACCTGGAACTGTTGAATTTTAATTATAATGTGGGTAATCCAACCCCGGTTGGAATTTATCCGGCCGGAGCAGCTGTAGGTGGTCATCTTGACATGGAGGGTAATGTATGGGAGTGGATTTTGGATTGGCATGAAGATGGCTCGTCCCGCGTGTTACGTGGTGGCTCGTGGAGCAGCAAGCCGTGGCTCGTGCGGTCTGCGCCTCGCCGCAGGAACGCTCCTGTCAACCGTAGCAACAGCCTCGGGTTCCGGCTTGTCCTGCCCCCAGGTCAGTAGCAGGCCGGAGGCTCAGGTCAGGTGTGCTTCGCATGGAATGGAGCCCGGAGGTTATGGCAACCGTAGTTCAGGTTGCGGTAACCGGAGGTGCGGAATGGAGTGCGAAGCACTCGCGCTGGAATTTGAAAATGCATTGAATATACATGACCATTCAATATAAATTTTTTGCAATACCAGCCAAAGGTAGTTCTCAGGCAGAAGGGGAACTCAATAAATTTCTGCGCTCAGCAAGGGTTCTGAATATAAACCGTGAGGTTACTATTACGGGCAACTCACCCATGTGGTGTTTTGCAGTCGAATATCTTCCCGGGCCAAGTGATCGTGCCGGCACTGATGAGAAAGGCAGCCGCCGACGTATCGACTACCGTGAAGTACTGGCTCCAGAAGAGTTTGCCCTGTTTGCCAAACTTCGGGAATGGCGAAAGAAGGCTGCAGCTAAAGATGCCGTTCCTGTGTATACAATATTTACCAATGAGCAGTTGGCCAGGATCGCGACAAACCGTATCACGACGAAAAGCGGTCTTCTTGAAATAGAGGGTGTTGGTGAGGCAAAAGTCAATAAGTACGGTGACGAAGTCCACCATGCTGTAATGAACATCTGTGAACCTTGCCTTCTTCTTTCCCTTATTCAATCTTTTCCAGATGATAAAATCATTGCCTATCGTGTAAAAATAGAGATTAACAATCACAGGAATAATTTCCCTGAATGTATAAAAATGAAGGATCATATGTTGTCATGAAACTCAAGACTGATT
>CBDVDO010000186.1:0-4045 GCA_965372765.1 uncultured Anaerolineales bacterium | reverse complement strand
CAGCAGCTAAAAGAATCCCTTATCAAAAACGGTTTCAAAGCTGCTGCCTTAAATCCCGGTCCTGATTTAACTTATTTTACAGGACTTGGTTTCCATTTGATGGAACGTCCCGTCATCGGGGTTTTCCCTGCTGAAGGAACACCGATTCTTATCCTTCCGGAACTGGAACAGCAAAAGTTAAGTGAACTGGAATATGAAATCCGCGCTTTTTTCTACACAGAAGACCAATCCAGCTGGCAAGGTGTGATAACTAACGCGCTCGCAGGAACCGGATGGGAATCTGGAAAATTAGGAGTAGTCCCCCGCCGGCTCCGGATGCTGGAGTTGATATATCTGAAGGAAGCTCTTCCCGAAGCGGAAATTGTCTCAGCTCAACCCATCATAAGCTCTCTGCGGATGGTGAAGGGAGACCACGAGATTGAGTTGATGGAAGAAGCAGCCAGGATCGCAGAATGTGCGCTGACCGCTACATTATCAGCGATCAAACCAGGTGTAACAGAAAAGGAAATTGCCTCGAAACTGGTAGGCAGACTGCTGCATCATGGGTCCGATCCTGATCTCCCGTTTTTTCCAATTGTCGCCTTTGGGCCAAATTCCGCCAATCCTCATGCTGTGCCGACAACCCGGGAGTTAAATACGGGAGATTTGGTCCTGATCGACTGGGGAGCCAATGTTGATGGATATTACTCAGACATTACCAGGACTTTTGCCATGGGTGATATTCACCCTGAACTTGAGCAGATAGCTGAGTTTGTCCGAAAAGCCAATGCGGCCGGCAGATCAGCTGTGAAAGCTGGCGCTACTGCCAGTTCGGTTGATCAAGCTGCCAGAAAAGTGATTGACGAGGCTGGATATGGTGAATTCTTCATCCACCGCACTGGACATGGTTTAGGAATAGAAGCCCATGAAGAACCATTTATTAGTCAATATGATAAAACTATTTTAAAACCAGGGATGACTTTTACAATTGAGCCAGGCATTTACCTTCCCAGCCGTGGCGGAGTCCGGATTGAAGATGATGTTGTAGTGACTGAAGATGGATGCAAATCCTTAACTCACCTTCCGCGGGATCTCACCCAGCTTTTTTTTGAAGAATAGGTCCTGAATTTCTGGAGATCAAAATGATAATCAAAAATGCCGAACCGTTCTACTTTCCCGGAAATTCAACTGGCTGTTTATTAATTCATGGCTTTACCGGGGCGCCGATGGAAATGCGCCCCCTGGGGGACTTCTTAGCTGAAAAAGGATATTCTGTTCTTGGTATCCGCCTCTCAGGTCATGGAACAAAAATGGCTGATATGCAGCGCTCTCATTGGCAGGATTGGGCCGGGTCAGTTCTGGATGGATGGCATCTTCTGCAAAACTCCACCGATAAAATCATTCTGATGGGATTGTCAATGGGCGGGGTTCTCGCCTTATATCACGCTTCCTTTTTACCAGTTCAAGGTGTGGTCAGCATGTCCACTCCGTATCAGCTAGAACCTGACTCGAAGCTGGCTTTACTCCCCTTTTTGAGCGGGATAATTCCTTATCTAGCAAAAGGCGAATCAGATTGGCACGATCCTGGTGCAGCCAAAGATCACATATCTTATGAGAAATACCCCACCCGGGCAATCGTTCAACTGACCCTCTTGCTTCAGGCAATGAGAATCTCTCTGCCCAAAGTGACAGCGCCTGCTTTATTGATGCATGCTAAAGGCGATCTGGGCGTTGCCCCGGAAAATATGAGCCGCATTTATCAGGAACTCGGCACAGCTGAAGAAAACAAAGAAATGGTCTGGCTTGAAAACAGCGGACATGTTTTAACCCGGGACCTGGAAAAAATGATTGTATTTAACAATGTTCTAAACTTTGTGCAAAGAATTCAGGACCCAAATCAATGACAAGGGATTTTAAATACGTAGTTATCAGTCTGTTCGCCTGGGGTTTCGGTGAGGGTATGTTTGTGTATTTTCAACCCCTCTATCTGGAAGAATTGGGGGCTTCTCCTCTTTCTATTGGTGCAATCCTTGGTATCGTTGGTGTGGCAATGACTGTAGTTCATATTCCTGCGGGCTATCTCGCTGACCGAAGAGGGCGGAGGAAACTTATCTGGGCCAGCTGGTTAACCGGGATTATAACCACCGGCATTATGGCTGCCGCCGGGTCACTTGTCGTTTTTTCAATCGGAATTATCCTCTACGGAGTCACAATTTTTGCCCTCGCCCCTTTAAACAGCTATGTAACATCAGCCAGAGGTAATTTATCAGTCGAACGGGCTATGACGACAACCTCTGCCGCCTTTTCTTTTGGGGCTGTCCTGGGCCCACTGGTAGGGGGATGGATCGCAAGCAGCCTGGGGCTGCGTTTCATCTACTTTTTTGCCTTCGGAGTGTTTATTTTCTCTGGTTTGTTGATCCTGCAAATAAAATCTCAACCCCTGGAAAAGGATCTTGAAAACCCTCCTGGTGAACTTTTGAAAAATAGAAAGTTTCTTGTCCTGTTACCATTAATTTTTATTGTATTCTTCGCTCTGTTCTTTCCCCAACCCCTGGCGCCAAACTTTCTGAAAAATCAACGGGGGATCTCTATCCAAACTATTGGTATCCTGGGGTCCGTAACCAGCCTGGGCAATGTCCTTTTAAATCTCAGTTTTGGATACCTTCCGACAAAGCTCGGCTTAATATTGGGACAGATTTTTGTCGGCGTGTTTGCTGCACTGATCTGGCAGACAACTCAAATGCCCTTGCTAGTCGCGGCCTATTTCCTTTACGGGGGGTACAGAGCAACCCGTTCATTATTAATCGCTCAAGTAGATAAAGTGGTTAAAAGAGCCAATCTCGGATTGGCTTATGGAATAACTGAGACGGTTGGCGGGCTCGCCCTTATCGCCGCCCCTCCCCTTTCGGGAATTCTATACTCAAAGAATCCGAATCTGATTTTCAGCGTCACTCTACTTTTGTTAATACCCTCACTTCTATTAACTATTTTTAGGAGAAAAATGCCATGGAATACCTGACCCAACTCTTTCTGCCAGTCTCGATCTGGTTTCAGCAAGCAGCGGATTGGCTGATCCCAACCATGAAAGGAATCACCTTCCTGGGAAATATTGAGTTTTACTTGCTGTTTATGCCTTTATTGTATTGGTGCCTGGATATCACCCTGGGGATCCGGATTGGGCTTATATTGTTAATTAGCGGGGGAGTAAACGCTATCCTTAAGGGTGGATTTCAATCACCTCGTCCATTCTGGGTATCTTCTCAGGTGCTAGGATTATCCGAAGGCACCAGCTTTGGATTCCCATCTGGACATGCTCAAAATGCAGCCAGCATCTGGGGACTGCTTGCCCTCTCACTCAACAAACGCTGGGTAAAGATAATCGCCCTGGTTGGAATATTACTGATCGGTCTTTCCAGGGTCATTCTTGGAGTTCATTTTCTGCACGACGTTCTGATTGGATGGCTGGTTGGCGGCCTTCTTCTATATTTGTTCATTCGTCTTGAGCCTGGAATCATCTCCTGGTATAAACGCAACTCTCCTGGCAGGCGGATATTACTGCTGATAGGGGTCACATCTCTATTTATCCTGCCAGCACTCTTGATAACACCTCCTTTTAACCCGCCAGCTCTGCCCTCTATCTGGCTGGAAACTGCCGGGTTAGAAATTAATCCCTATAGTTACGATGACATACTCACCTCGGCCGGTGCATTCTTTGGTCTCGGACTGGGGATTATTCTGTTTACTGAGAAAGGCTTTTTCACCCGAAAAGGACCGATCTGGCAATTGACCCTGCGTTATCTAATCGGCGTAACGGGAGTGCTTCTTTTATATGCAGGACTAAAAAAGGTTTTTCCAGCTGATCTGAATCTAATTTCCTATCTATTGCGGTTTATCCGCTACGGTCTCATTGGTTTGTGGATTTCGTTTGGAGCACCGGTACTATTTTCCTGGCTGAAACTAACTGAAATCAAAAAGGATAAGGGGACTGGGGTTTAGGATGCATTGAGGATGCGTAATCCTCTGAGAATTAGAAAGCATTTCCATTGTCGTGGATAATTGTAGATTT
>CBDVDO010000185.1:0-4050 GCA_965372765.1 uncultured Anaerolineales bacterium | reverse complement strand
ACCGCTCTACCTGGATCTTTTTATTCACCTGCCCGCAGGAAGACCAGCAACTTGTTCCACAGCAGAGGCTGGCTTCCCGATTGTGTTCCATCTCCTTGATTTCATACCCCAGTCCCTGGATTAAATCACGCGGCGATTGATAAACGCTGGAAAATCTACCTAATCGGCAAGGATCCTGATAGGTAACTTGTTTGTGAGCGGTATCAGGGGTTATCGGGAGGTTATCCAACAAATCTGTTGCTGCCAGCAGTTCTGCTATGTGCAGTACTTCCATCCCGGAATCCCCGATATGCTCTGGATAGGTGTGTTTTAGGGTCCAGGCGCACTCAGGACAGGTAGTGACAATACGTTTGGCTCCTGTATTCTTTATGATTTCTAAATTCGCTTCCCCCAATTTTCGGAAGCCTGCCATATCGCCCTGCCAAAATTGATCATGACCGCAGCAGCGCTCATCTGCTAATACAATGGGTTCAATACCGAGGTGGTTGAGGATCTTTAAGGCCGCTTCGGCGATCTCTATCCCTTCGATATTTAATTTACTAAACGCGGCATCATAATAGGGCAAACAACCAGTAAAATACACTGTATCTGATTCTTCAGAGGTTTTGAGATCGGCCCCAATCCAATCCAACCGGTCTTGCTTCAATTCAGGATCGGTCATCATCCGGCCCCAGGTTTGGATCATCCCGCCGTGGGTGCAATCTCCGGAACGATTCTGATCCCTGGCAGCTTCCCTGACATTCTGGATAAAATCAGAAAAAGATACCAGGGAAGGACAAATCTCTGTACATTGATTACAGGTTAAGCAGGACCAGAGAAGCGGGTCATCAAAAACTGCTTCCTCTTCAAAACCGATCGCCGTTTCTACCAACAGCCGGGGACTTGTATAACAGTCAACAATATGCCGCGTAATAGGACAGACGGAACTGCATTTTCCGCAATCAAGGCACAACCATACCCGGTTTGATTGAACGATCTGTTTAAATCCGTTCATAGGTTTTCTTGGTTTTCCTCTATTCCTTTCACAAATCTCTGGATATTCTCCACAAAGGATTTCCCATTCCCGGCAGCTACAAAATCCAATTGAAATTGATTATCCTGATAACCCAGAAGTTTTAAAAGATTCCTGGTTTCCAGAAAAACCTCCCTGATTTGATGATTGCCAGTTTCATAACGGCATTCATCTTCAAGACAACCCAGCAGATACACACCTTTGGCGCCTTGCTCAAATGCCTTCAGAATAATCCCCGGAGTGATCCGCCCCAAACAAGAACGCCGAATTGGGTGCACCGAGGCAGAATAGGATCTTTTTTCTGCACCTGCTGCCTCAAGTCCGCTGTAGGCATTCCAGTTACAGGTAAATAAGATAATTTTTGAACCCTTTTCTTGTATCTTCATATCAACTCAAGATCGCATCCAGCATCTCTTCCAGCTGCATATCTGAAGCGCTTTTTGATGAAATCGCTCCGGAGGGACAAATAGCAACACAGATGCCGCAGCCCAAACACAATTTCGGATCAATCCGTGAATATTGTCCAGAGGCTTCCTTAAAAAGCTCTGGGATACCAAATCCACATACTTCAACACAGGTTCCACACCCACGGCAACGGGACTTATCAACCTCAACCGCAAAGGAAGTAGTCCGGCTGTTAACCCGATTAATCCAGGCGGCAATCCGGGCCGCTGCAGCCTGGCCTGAAATCCCGGCATCCACACCGAGTGGTGTAACAATCACTCCAAAATCCAGTGATTTGGTCTGATCATTTACCAAAGGAAGAAGAGATCGTCCATCCGGCAACTTTAGAATATCCTTAAACTTCCCCAGTTCCTCTTCATCTGCTGGAGTTATGACCAGTAAATCAGCTCCCGTCTCAGATTTTTCATTATTAATTTGAAAATGGCCGCCAACCCGCAGTATCTCAGAAGGGATATCCTCAGTTATATCTGCGGATATTCCTAGTTGATTAAGAGATGAGCTGCAAATCTGACCAGCAGGACCGTTTCCAAGTATCAAGACCCTTTTGGGGTCCAGAGAGATAAGCGTTTCTCCAGACTCTGCAAATTGCAATCGCGCCAGGGCGGTTTTTATCAGGGACTTCGCAGTCGCTGTTGCTTTTTCCGGGTTATCCATATGCACCCAGGCACACTGCTCCCGGATGTTTACAAATTCAATAGGCGTGATGGCCTTCAGGGATGAAAATACTCCCAGGTTTTCTTTACAGCGCAGGCGCTGATAAGTACAGCTAAAACAAACTTGATCCAGGGAACAGCAGGTACAGGCCGCCAGAATCACTTTACCCAGGTTTTTCTCCTGAATAATTACTCTCATTTCATCAGCAGCTTCTTCATTGCAAGAAAAAGGAAGCTCCTGAGTGTGAACTATTCCAGGCCAGCCGGCTGCTTCTTCAGCGAGGGAACGGGTATCTACTATTTCGGAAATCTCTCCACCGCACTGACATAAGAACAGTCCTATTTTGTCAGTGATATTCTCTGGTGAAGCTACAGGGGAGAGGATTTGGAGCGGTTTGGCAGGGATTACTTTCAACTCGCTCATCACCTGGAAAGCGGCAGCTGATCCTGCATACAGATCATCCGCAGGAATCCGGTAGATATTCAAATCATCAGACTCTGTCATTGAATCATCCGCAATTATCACAGCATCGAGGTCCAGGACAACCCTTGATCCGGTCTGGTTATGAATCACTGCCCCCGGTTCACACACCTCCACACAGGCCATGCACTCACTGCAGGGTCCGCAGATCAGGCATCGTCCCGCTTCTTGAAGCGCTGATTCTTCATCGAGAGTTAAATCCACTTCATTAAAATTGTTTTCCCGATCGCTCACGGGCAGGCGAGAAACCAATGCTCTACTTATCTTGGTCTCTTCTCTCTGATCCATACGGGTTTGGATTTCTTCCTGGCTAAGAATTACTTCCAGGGGTCTCTGCGGTTTAATCTCGGGTGATTTCCCCGTCAGGAAATGGTCGATAGACTGAGCAGCATGGTGCCCTTCCCCCACAGCATCAACTACAAAAAAGGTGGTTCCGCGACGGACATCTCCTGCAGTAAATACACCTTCCATAGTTGTCATCATCTGGCTATCAGTCTTTATTCCTTGTGGAGAAAGCACAGCAATCCGATCATCTTCCGGTAAAAATGTGAAATCCGGTCTTTGCCCAACGGCCCAAATCACCAGATCTCCGGGAATTAGATGTTCCGTACCAGGAAGTTCAGTGAACTGGCGTTTTCCATCAATTACCTCTCCAATCTCCGCTTCCAAACATTCCACACCGGCAATATCACCGTTGTCGAGGACTACTTTTTTAAATACCCGCCCCCGGATGATTTCAACACCCTCTTCTTCAGCTTCCATGATTTCATTAAACGATGCTCTCAACCCTCTGCAGACAAGTCGAACTTCTGGAGTTCCCAATCGAACTGCCACTCTGGCAGCATCCATGGCAACGTCTCCGCCACCCAGAACAATGACTTTTCTGCCTCTGAGATCAATTTCTTCTCCCAGGCACGCCCTCTTGAGGAAATCAAGACTGAGCCAGTTCTCTGGATGATCAGCATTTTCAATGGAAATTTTCACTGCCTGGTGTGCACCCGTAGCAATAAGTACAGCATCATATCCATTTTTCAAAAGCCCGGGGATATCATCCACCCAGGTATTAAGCTTAAGTTCAACTCCTTCTGAAAGGATCTGTTGAATTTCCCAATCCAATTGATCATAAGGCAAACGATGGGCTGGAATGCCAACCCGCATCATGCCGCCCGCGGTAGAATTGGCATCATACACTGTAACCGCGTGTCCGCTGCGAATCAGGTCTCTGGCTGCAGTTAACCCAGCTGGTCCCGCCCCAATCACGGCTACTCTTTTTCCAGAGGAAAGTATATTGTTCTTGTCTGAAGTGATCTCTTGAGCTGCCGTTTGATTCTCAGGTTGGTCATCTTTTTGCCGGTAAGCCCAATCTGCCACGTAACGTTTCAGGGCCATAATATTCACTGCTTCATCTATCTTGCTTCGCGAGCAGGATTCTTCACAAT
>CBDVDO010000184.1:0-4105 GCA_965372765.1 uncultured Anaerolineales bacterium | reverse complement strand
CATTGCTGCAGCAAATGCTGCCAGGTCGCCATCCTCTTCTTGTTCTTTCATTTTTCGGACCCGGATAAACCGCGCCGGCATCAGCATCTGATTTTTAATGGCGGATTCGGTAATCATCCGCACATAAGGAAAATATTGGCAAGCGCTAATTTCTAAGGTAACTGCGAAATCGTCAGCAAAAACCACTTCATCTGCTTTCTCACCAAGGATTTTTTTTCTATAGTCCTTGACACTGATAAAAGCGCCCTGGTCGCGCTGTTCCTGCAGCCAGGCAAGATCTTCAAGGTGGCTGGGGTTGGTTTTTTTTACAAGAGCCAGCAGGTTTTCCAGTTTCCGAGCTTTGTTGGCTTTGGCGTTAATTTCCTCCGGGGTGCCGTATTTAGCCACAACCTCCAGGAAATCATTAATTACCTCCATCTCCGGGTTTAGCAAGATTTCGTTAATTCCGTCCAGTTTATCAGAGGATATTTTTAGCCTATTCCGCATATCAGTCATATTTTGCTCCCTTTTGGGTTTGTACAAAGTATTTAGAATGTTTTGTTTACACTCTTAATTAATATGTTTGTATCTTGGCCTTAATATTTATCTAAGTCTGTCATCGCGAGGAGATGTGCGACGAAGCGATCTCCCCAAATTATCAGGGGATTGCCACGCTCCCCTTCGACTACCACTTCGTGTCCGCTCAGGGAGAGCTCGCAATGACATGTGTTCAACGACAATAACTACTTACAGTAACTCCTGCAGTTGCTCAAACTCGTCATCACTAATCGTGAACCAGTTCTCTTTCTTGGGGAAGGTTTTGTCTTTGACTTCCTTATTATATTGGATAAGGCCGTTCTGGAGGACTTCCCCGGCGTTGCCGTACACTTTGGCCATCTTAGGTGTGAACTTTGGATAGAGACCAAACATGTCATGGAAAATCAGCAGCTGTCCATGGGCATCCGGACCAGATCCCAGGCTCATGATCAGGCAAATCTGAGCACGTTCAGTGATAATCTTTGTCACCCGGTCTGGAACCATTTCCAACAGGATGCAGAATGCGCCCGCTTCTTCCAGCGCTTTGGCGTCATCGATGATTTCCTTCGCCTGGCTTGCCCCTCGGCCCTGGACCCGGAATCCTCCTAAAGCAGCTACACTTTGTGGAGTTAGCCCCAGGTGTCCTACTGCCGGTATTCCCGCAGCGACTATTGCTCTCATGCGGTCTGCCATTACGTGTCCCCCTTCTAGCTTGATCGCGTCACAGCTGGCTTCGGCCATAAAGCGACCCGCGTTTAATACTGCTGACTCAGTGCTAGCTTGATAAGACATGTACGGCATATCCCCAACCAAAAATGCTGTCGGAGCGCCGCGCCGAACTGCCTGGGTATGGCGGAGCATATCATCCATGGTCACGGGAAGGGTTCCGTCATAGCCAAGCATGGTCATTCCCAGGCTGTCGCCAACAAGCAGCATATCCATACCTGCCTCTTCCTGAAAATATGCGGTTGGGTAATCATAGCAGGTCAACCAGGATATTGGTTCACTCTTTGCGGCTTTGTCAAACAGGGTACGGATGGTAATTTTTTTGCGGTCGGACATGAGAAATCCTCCAGTAGATTTAGTAGGCCATAGTTTTTGTTTCCGGCCCTATTTAAGAAGGTCAGCTATCAAACATAATATTCTTCTGTGTAGAATTTGTGGGGGTTGGTATACAGCCGGTGCCAGGTAACCTTTGTTCCTTAATCCAGGTATTGATCCGGAAGGAAAAGACACAATTGAGGTTCTTGTTCGGTCCAGATTCATGAGATATCCTGGTTAAACAAAATGGTGAGGAAACAACTTCTATTTTACGTCAATTATAACCCCCTAGCAACATCGTCTGACCAGATTTGAAATTTGGGTGCTGTCTGGACATAAAAATCATTGTTCTAAAGATGGTGATAAATATAACTTGCTAAGCTTTGCCTTTTTCGTAATAATAATTTTTAGAATGTCGTATTGTGCTAACAGAAGATCTCCGTTGATTTTCACAATCTGTCGTGTTTGATTTCTCATTAACAAAGGGAGTTGTTTATGACTGCAAAAATCATTGATGGCCGCGCTGTAGCCCAGGAAGTCCGGGATGCTGTGGCCGCTGACGTTGCCGCCATGGTGGCGGAAGGAAAAAATCCTCCCGGATTGGCTACAGTCCTGGTGGGAGAAAACCCTGCCTCTCAGATTTATGTACGGATGAAACATAAAGCCTGTGAGAAGGCCGGGATTCGATCCATTGGTCATGTCCTTCCCGTAACTGCTACCCAGGTAGAGGTGGAAGAGATGGTTAAGAAACTGAATGAAGATCCCGAAGTACATGGGATTTTGGTCCAGCTTCCGCTGCCGGATGGGCTTGATGATGAAAGTGTTCTCCGCACTATCAGTATCGATAAAGATGTTGATGGATTTCATCCCCTGAATATCGGCCGTTTAGCCCAGAAAGGCCGTGAGCCGCAGTTTGTGCCGGCAACCCCGGATGGGGTCCTGTATTTATTGAAGAACGCCGGAGTAGAACTGGAAGGGGCTAATGCTGTAGTTCTCGGACGTTCATTCATCGTCGGCATGCCAGCCGCTTTGCTGCTGATTAAGGAAAACGCTACAGTAACCATTTGCCACTCCCGCACCCGCAACCTGAAAGAAAAATGTGCCGAAGCTGATGTGCTGATAGCAGCTGTTGGGCGGGCTGAAATGGTAAAGGGCGATTGGATAAAACCTGGTGCCGCAGTTATTGACGTGGGAACCAACCGCGTGGACGATGACAGCACTGAGCGCGGATACCGCCTGGTAGGCGATGTGGACTTCGAGGAAGCTCTGGAAGTTGCCGGATACCTCACCCCTGTTCCTGGCGGCGTTGGCCCGATGACAATTGCCATGCTGCTGCGCAATACTGTCCGCGCCGCAAAACTTGCTAACGGAAATTAGAATTTCCCCTGTTTTTAACTTTGTAAGTTTAGTTTATTAAGGAGAGAAACCATGACTTTTGAGAAGAAACCCGTAACCCCGTCCCCGCTGGAGCTGTTAGATCCGGTTCCTTCGGATATTGATATCGCTCATGCCGCGGTGATTAAACCTATCAAGCAGCTTGCTGACGAAATTGGCCTGCTGGATGATGAGCTTGAGCTGCAGGGTAATTTTAAAGCCAAGGTTACCCTTAATGTCCTGGATAGGCTAAAGGATGTTCCGGACGGAAAATACATTGACGTTACCGCCATTACTCCCACCCCGCTTGGGGAAGGAAAGACCACCACGACAGTTGGATTAAGCCAGGCTTTAGGCGCGCACCTGGGGAAGAGTTTATTCACCTGCATTCGCCAACCCAGCCAGGGTCCAACCTTCGGAATCAAGGGCGGCGCAGCTGGTGGTGGATACAGCCAGGTAATTCCAATGGAGGACTTTAACCTCCATCTGACAGGTGATATTCACGCCATTACAGCAGCTAATAACCTGGTGGCTGCGGCACTTGATTCCCGCATGTACCATGAAAGCCGTCAATCAGATGAGGCGCTTTTCCGCCGTCTGTGCCCGACCGATAATAATGGCAAACGGGAGTTCGCACCCATCATGCTCAGGCGGCTCAAAAAACTGAGTATTGATAAAACCAATCCGGATGACCTGACCGAAGAAGAATACAGCAAATTTGTCCGGCTGGATGTGGATCCAGAAACCATCACCTGGCGCAGGATAGTGGATACCAATGATCGTCATCTGCGTGAAATCGAAATTGGTCTCGGGCCAAAAGAGGGAGGACACTCCCGGAAAACTGGGTTTGATATCGCGGTTGCAAGTGAGATCATGGCCATCCTGGCGCTGACCACCGATTTAGCGGATATGCGGGAGCGTTTTGGACAGGCAGTTGTTGCAACCAGCAAAGCTGGAGATACTGTCACTATGAATGACCTTGGTGTTGCCGGCGCGGTTACTGTCCTCATGAAGGATGCCATCAAACCAACCTTGATGCAAACAGTGGAGGGTACACCGGCACTGGTTCACGCTGGCCCATTTGCCAATATCGCCCACGGCAACAGCTCCATTATTGCCGATAAAATTGCCCTGAAATTAGCGGATTTTGTGCTTACAGAATCTGGATTTGGCG
>CBDVDO010000183.1:0-4106 GCA_965372765.1 uncultured Anaerolineales bacterium | reverse complement strand
ATTACTGCCCCTTGGGTTTAAAAATGCAGGTTGAGAAGGGATCTTTCACAAACAAGCGTTTCCGGGTTAACTCTAGAGGGGTATCGAAAAGAATCGAAATCAGATGATTGTCAAACTGGCAAAGCAGGGAATGGTTCTTAGCCAAATCCAGGTAGGGACAATGCCGCAGTATTACCCTTGGACCATCTGGACGGGCTTCCCAACTGGCATGGTAGTTTAATTGATTCAGGTATTCCAGGGCCTGGTTGAATCTGAGTATCCGGTTCTCTGGATTCAGATTGGTTTTCGCCGCCAGTGTTTCTGCAATGAAGCGAAGATCTGTATTGGCTGACTTTTTCGCAGCTAAAGATTCCAGCATTGCCGCGAGAAGTGGTTCGATATTAGTGCCCAGGGATAAAGAGGTGAGATTGTAGAGCTTAATCGGCCGACCAGCATAACCAGAACCCCGTTTCCCAGAGACCTGAACCCAATCGGATTCGATCAACAATCCCAAATGGTAGCGAATATTGGCTGCTGTCAAATCCAGCGAGTGGCTGATTTCGACAGCAGATGCCCCTGGGTGTGTATTAAGATAGATGAGTATTTTTTGGCGGGTTGATTGCACAAGGGGAGTATATCATGAGCCGATGATTATACAAAAAAATATTTGCATAAATAATCGTTGACAAGGCACGGCAAAGGGCAATATAATAATGGAGTTCTCAGAATTCACCAAAATAATTGGTCTCAATATTCACCTTGAGGAGCGTTATTCATGCCGGAAGGATTAAATTTACCTGAATATTATATTTCACCTGAGATAGAGGGTACCGTTGCGATTACTACCCTGGACAGGATTTACAACTGGGGCCGAAGATATTCGGTCTGGCCGATGTTTTTCGGACTTGCCTGCTGCGCAATTGAGATGAGAGCCACGGCTGGCGCCCGATTTGACATGGCCCGTTTTGGAATGGAGATTATGCGGCCCAGCCCCAGGCAATGTGATTTGATGATAGTTTCGGGAACGGTTACGAAAAAAATGGTTCCCCAGGTTGTGAGGCTATATAACCAAATGCCTGAACCAAAATATGTCCTCTCTATGGGCGCCTGCGCTTCGGGCGGCGGTCCTTTTAAACGCGGTTACAACGTGGTTGCCGGCATTGATAAATTCCTCCCGGTGGACGTTTATGTGCCCGGCTGCCCACCCTCACCGCAAGCTCTATTATTTGGCTTAATGAAAATTCAGGAACAAATTGATAGGGAATCTATCAGCAAGGTTCGCTGGTATAGTGACGAACCTGATGAAGGAATTCCGGTCCCGATTTTAGGTCCCGATCTGATTGATGTGAGAGACTTTCCCGCTTTGCTGAAAAAAGAACAAGAGAAGGAAAACCAGGCATGAATGAACAAACAGCTGCAATAAATAAAATCGACCAGTCTATCATAAATCGATTTCCTGATTGGGTCCGGGAAGATGAGCGAGAGGGGTATGAAGGTTTAGTGGTTGAAGCTGCCCACTTGATCCCTTTTATGGAAGGACTGCGGGATGAATTTGGATATGATTCCCTCACCTCAGTCACTGGTGTGGATTACCTTCCAGAAGAAAAGATGGAAGTGGTTTATCACCTATATAAATCTACCGGAGGATCAATCCTGGTATTAAAAGTCCAGGTTCCGCGTTCTTCCCCAGTTGTTCCATCGCTCGTTGGTCTTTACCCTGGTGCTGCGTTCCAGGAACGGGAAGCCTGGGATTTGTTGGGCATACGTTTTAAAGGACATCCCAATTTGAAGCGGATATTAATGTGGGAAGGATTTGAAGGACATCCGCTCCGGAAAGATTGGGTAGAAGCATTTTTCGAGGGAGAATTTAAACCCTACGAAGACCGCTGGCCGGAAGGTAAAGTATCCAAGGTTGAAGCTGATAATCCCTACGGAAAGAACATTAACTATCCTGATGGATTTAACCCGGAAACCTGGATACCGGACGCGAAAGAGCTCCTCTTTCAGGGAACTGTCTCATTAAAAACTGAGGATAATGACCAGGGCTTGGAGACCGAGCAGTTGGTTGTTAACCTGGGTCCTCAGCATCCCTCAACTCATGGAGTCTTCCGGATGGTAGCCAAACTGGAAGGGGAAACCGTTGTTGATTTGGAACCGGTTATGGGCTATTTGCACCGTAATCATGAAAAGATTGGGGAACGCAATACTTACAGCATGAACATGCCCTACACAGACCGGCTGGATTATTTCTGCTCCATGAGCAATAACTTTGGATATGCTCTGGCTGTAGAAAAATTGCTGGGTGAAAAATACCAACCGCCTGAACGGGCTCAATATATCCGGGTTATCATGGCAGAATTAACCAGGATTTTGAACCATTTTATGGCAATCGGATTTTTCCTCAATGACCTCGGAGCTTATTTCACACCTGCCTTGTACGCCATTAAGGAACGGGAACTCATCCTAGATATTTTTGAAGCTGTTTCCGGCTCAAGAATGATGTGCAACTATTTCCGGTTTGGGGGTGTAGTTCGGGATTTACCAGAGGGAATGGAAGAGCATATCCGCAAAATGGTATACGAGCGTCTTCCCCGGCAGATTGATGAAATGGACCGTTACCTGGTTGAAAATGAAATTGTTATCGGCCGCAGCCAGGGAGTGGGCGTTTTGACACCTGAGCAGGCAATTGCCTATTCTGCAGTGGGGCCTGTGCTGCGAGCATCCGGAGTGCCTTACGATATCCGCCGGGCTGATCCCTATGGTATCTACGACCGGTTTGACTTTGATGTCGCAGTCCGTTACCACGGTGATGTGTACGATCGATTTTTGATCAGATATGACGAAGTTCGGCAGAGCATACGCATTCTGCAGCAAGCCATTGATGGGCTGCCGAAAGGGGAGATCCTGGCAAATAAACCAGCGTACAAATTCAGAATGCCAAAAGGGGAATCCTACGGTCGGGTAGAAGGGCCAAAAGGAGAACTCGGTTTTTACATTGTTTCCGATGGGACAGATAACCCCTGGCGGTATCATGTCCGGGCACCTTCGTTTATCAACCTTACCGGTTTACGGGAAATGTCCCTGGGCGAAAAGCTTGCTGATTTAGTTGCCATTTTAGGATCCATTGATATCGTTCTTGGAGAGGTGGATCGTTAACCCAACAGCAGGAACCCTGGAGAGTTGAGAGTTATGAAAGGACAAGGAATACTAAAAGGTCTGGGTGTAACCCTGAAACACCTGTTTGACACATATCTGGAAGATATTAAAGCCGGAAAAGACCGCTATTACACCGAAGACGGTGTTCAGCAAAGGATGACCTTAGATACGAAAGGTATTTTTACTGTGAATTATCCGGAAGAGAGGCTGCCGGTGCCCGAGGCATTTCGCTTTGTACCTTTCCTTGTATATGATGAAGAAGATGGAGAGCAAATAGTTCGCTGCACAGCATGCGGAATTTGCAGCAAAGTTTGTCCTTCTCAGTGCATCTGGATTACAAGAGCTGAAGATCCCGAGACCGGGAAACCCCTCAAAACGCCGGCAGAATTCGCTATTGATATTGATCTCTGCATGAATTGTGGATACTGCGCAGAATACTGTCCATTTGATGCGATCAAGATGGATCATGATTTTGAATTAGCGGGTTATGAACGAATGGAAGCGAACATACACTTGAAAGATCGTTTGTTAAAACCAGCATCTTATTATGCTGAAATCCGTCCTTTAAGCTATGCGCTGGAACAAAAGGCAAAAGCTGAATTAGCGGAAAGAAAGGCAGCCCGCAGGGCAAAGAGAGATTAAGGGAGCGGTCTGGTTTACCTGAAAATATATGATTGATCCAGAGTTACAGAGATTAGAGCTTGAGGCCCAAATAGAGGAGCTGGAAAATAATTTACCGGCTCACTCAATTCCTCCTGCGATGATCATGAGGTTAGAGGAGCTGGAAGATAAACTAGCTCAGTTGAAAGGTGGGATTTTGGGGGAGGAGCATGCCGCAGCCAAAAGTTGCGATTGATTACCAGGCTTGTGACCCATCCTGGTGCCAGGATGGTGTCTGTGCCTCCGCCCTAATTTGTGAACGAAAAGTACTCCGCCAGGAGGAACCAGGAGAGCTCCCGGATATTTATCCA
>CBDVDO010000182.1:0-4112 GCA_965372765.1 uncultured Anaerolineales bacterium | reverse complement strand
TCAGGACAGGCTCCGGGCGCGATTGGGAATATATCCTCACCCGAGGACGGGTGAGGGAGCACTGGCCGCTGGAGAGAGGAAGTTCCTTGCCTGAAAACTAAAACACCTCAAATTTCATAGATACCAGAAGTGTCTTTATTATTGTGTCCTGTTTTTGGGGGTCAGTTCATATTGGGGGCGCAGTTCTCAGCCCGGTCATTAATGACCGGGCTGATTTGCGTATATTTTTATTTTTGATCTGCGGTGCCACTTACTTTCAAATCCAAACTAAAGACTTTGCTCACTAATCACTGATTACAATTTACTTCCCACTACTTGTGACTTCCTCATCACTGACCACAACAGGCAGCCCTGTCCACTCCCTCCAGGCCAGGGTCCACAGTGTGGAATAAAAAGCGTCAAATCCGCCCCCTATCAGCAGGAACACCGGCCACAGGAAACAGCACAACGCGATCAAAATACCCGGAATCAGCATCATAATCCCAATCCCGAAACTGATGGCGATTTGCAGCAGGAATAATAATACTGCCGGACCCAGGTTGTCTCCCAGCACTTCAAATCCCCGTCGGTAGGAGCTGATGACATTCAGATCTTCCAGCATGCAGGCCCGGTTGGCAAACACTCTTAACAAAGACAGGACTATCATCACCGGCACCAGGATGCAGGCTAAAACCAGGATAGGAAGGAAAATCCACTCCTCAATTGGATTGTTCACTCCCCGGTAAAAGGCTTCGAAACCTCCAAATAATCCCAGAGCGATCAGACTGGAAAAGATCAAAATTAAACCCGGCGTAGCCGGCACCAGCCCAATGCCAATCAAACGCCAGCCTTTTTGCCAGCCGGCTCGAAAAGCTTCCGAGAAATTGGTCGGATTGCCAAGCTCGATTTCATTTACCGCGCTGATCAATCCCCCGCGGGAGATCGTTCCCACGGTCCACAAAACCAGACCAAAGATGAACAAAAAGACGACCAGAAGAACAATCCCGCCCACGGCAACGAGTGGCAAATCCATATTCTGGAATGGGGACCCATATTCGTAATTAAATCGGGGTAAATTTTGCCAATCAAGGTCATTCACGTTGGCTGTAAACTGGGCTGGGTTCCCCCCGCCCCCCCCAGCGCCGCTGAGTGCAACCAGGACACCTAGCAGGATCAGGAATTTGTTTTTCCAGATGATATCCCATGTTTTTGAGAATAAATTTCCATAGTCCATGATTTTTTCCTCCATTTATATCGATAACACAACTCAATATTGTGTTCCCTTATCACTTCATTGAACCAATAGGTTAAGCTGTCCAATCCCAACTTCAATTGTGATATTGAAGACAGGTCCGGGCCCGGAATAATTGCTGACAAGCATCTCTCCCTCCCGATCTAAACCCTTGATATTAATCTCACCCAAACCGCCTGTTACTTCAGCGATAATGTTGGTATTGAGTGGTAAAAGCACGGTAAGCTCACCTACGCCACCCTGGATGTTAACCACAATATCTTGATCGAGTATTCCACTCAGGTCCACATAAGCAGCGCCTGCACCCATCTTTAAGGAAAATGAACCCAGGTTTAAGTCAGCCAGATCAAGAATACTTTCCCCGGCCCCAAGGGTAATATCCAGGTCAAGCGGGATTTCTTCATTAAAGGTCAATTCCCATTCATTTTTGTAGTCTGATTGTACACGGAACTTCGGTCCGTCATCCTGTTCTACTAACAAGTCACCTCTTCCACTGCTGCGGACGCGATAGGTGATATCAGGAGCATAATCCCGGTAACTGTAGAGAAACTCACCTTCCATTAAGGCCTCTGTTCCCGATTGGACTACCAGCTTCCCTGCGCCCATCATGATCTCCGCTGTGACCGAATCAGCATCTTCTGCATCAATCACTTCAGTATGGGACTCCACGCTGCTCACCGCCGGAATGGCAACACAGCCCACTGCTGCAATTGACAGAGCGGCTATTAAAAACAAACTGAACTTGATTCTTTTATCCATTACATTCTCTCCCAGGACCTTTTGTTTACCAAAAGCAATAAATCCACTAATTTAATTAACATTTGATTTCATACTAATATACGGAAAATACCCAGAGGAGTTGTAAATTCATTCCTGCTTGATATCCGGCTCCCTTCGAATTCGTTCAGGACAGGCAGGTTTGGGTTAAGTTGTCATTGAGATGATCGAGGAGATTAATATCGAGGGAGATATGGGTGACTGGGGGAGAGAGAAGTTGTCTTATCCCACCAGGGGCTTGACCTGCGCTTAACGAAGAAATGAAGTCAAGAGCAAGAAGTAAAGAGACTGATTCCCCTTTCCTGAAGGAAAGGGGCGAGGGGATAGGTCCCATCTGGAGTTGCACCTACCCCCCATCCCCCTTCCAGCTGGAAGGGGGAGCTATGAGCTGGCCGAATTCTCAGCTCACGGGAGAGAAGTTGCTCTCCCGTGTTTAATGTTAAAAAGTTGGAATGTTTAAACTTTAAACCTTAAACATTAAACCAACAATAACGCTTCCCACTCGAGGGATAAATCCCACGGCTAAAAAACTGCGCCCGTTGGGCTTACAAATGACTGACTAATTTCCGGAAAACGTTGACGGAGCCACCGAAACGGGTACACTTAAGCTTGAATCATTTTGGCTGCTTTTGGAGTTTAAACTACAGGGAGCAAGACCATGAAAAAAATAGCGGCGATATTATTAATATTTGCTCTTCTCTCAAGCTGCGTCCCCCGGCAGGAAACTCCTGCTGTCCAGGACCAGGACGTTATTGCCACCTTCGTAGCAGGGACGTTAACCGCAGAACCGCACAGCATCGATCCGCCGGATCAACCAACAGACACACAGGCTCCCCTCGAGGAGAGCTCACCACAACCCCCAACACCTTCATCGACAGCGACCGAAACTTCCACCCCCACCATGACCCTCACTCCCACGGTAACAGATACACCCGAGGGAGTACCCGGAGATCCGGTTCTTTCCCTTGGTTCTCCAACATTTAAAGACAATTTTGCAAATGGATCCAATTTTTATCTGTATGATGAGCCCCAATCCAGCTATGCAGTGAATGAAGGGCAGATGATCTTGACAGCAAAAAAAGCCAATGGATATGAAACCTGGAGCCTTTCCTGGGGAGATCTGACCAATTTTTACCTGGAAATCACCGGCACTTTCGGGGAGGAATGCGGTGGGAAAGACCGCTACGGCATGATCTTCCGTGCACCGGATACCAGCCAGGGATATTTAATCAGCATCTCCTGCGATGGTTCCTACAGGCTGAGCTCCTGGGACAGTGAAGACGAGGAATACACCGTGATTAAGAAATGGACCAGCAGCGAACATATCAACGCGGGTCCAGGGGGGACAAACCGGCTGGGAATCAAGGTCAAAGGGTCAAAATTAACCGGTTACATCAACGGGTACCAGGTCTTTGAAAAAACTGATAGCTCCTTCAGCAAGGGCAGATTTGGCGTGCTGGTGGCCGCAACCGATACCCCCGGTTTTACAGCATATCTATCTCAAGCAGTTTATTGGAAATTACCCTGACAAAGACAAGATTTTGAATTTGATTAATAATTGGAGATCAAGCCATGAAACTTAATAAAACACATTTAATTTTGAGCAGCTTCATAATCAGTTTAATTCTACTGAGCTCCGCCTGCAGCCTGTTCCCGGATCAGAATTCTGAGTCCGGTGAAGGATCCATTCCCCTGTTACCAGAAGATATTGATTCCCTGGTGATGCTGGCGAAATTTGACCTTGCCCTGAAAACAGGTGCTGATATAGAAAAAATGGCTGTCGAAAGCGTCGAGGAATTCAATTTTTCGGATGCCAGTTTAGGAGTCGCTGAGCCAGGTGTGGAATACACTCAGGTGATCACTCCCGGCTACATCATCATGCTTAATGCAGAAGGCGAAACCTATGAATATCACGCCTCTGGGGAAAGAGTGGTTCAGGTTCCATAAATCCACAAGGGAAGACAAACGAAAAACAAACTTAATTGACAAAAAGATGGCTCGGGAAAGCCCTGAGCCTTCTTTTTGTCAAAATTTAAGACCTCCGAGGTCGAACCGACCTCGGAGGTCTTTGGGGGAAAAAGGGTTCCAAATGCGTATTATTACT
>CBDVDO010000181.1:0-4120 GCA_965372765.1 uncultured Anaerolineales bacterium | reverse complement strand
TTAGAAGATATTTACCCTGTGACAAGAGGACCTCACAAGAATGGTGGAACTTCGCAAATTAATGCCAAAAAGCCTAACAGAATTGTTAGGCAAGAACAAAATTCACGCTTTTTTAATCAAATTAGACGGGAAATAAATAACAGCACAACAGCACTCAGTACCAGAAAAGGACCGTAAGGAAGCGCTTGATATGCCTGATACTTTTTTCTTAGAACCTGCAATACCAGGAAAACTCCGCTTACAACTCCTCCGATGAGGATAGCCAGAATAATCCCCGCGATTATACCTGGCCAACCAAGCAGTAAACCTATCACACCCGCCAAATTAACGTCTCCAAAACCCAAGGCAATTTCTTCTATCTCCTCACCCCTGGATTTAGATAAAACCCGCACAAACAATTCCCCCAGAAAATAGAAAATCAGCATTAAACCAAAACCTGCGCCTCCTCCCAACAATGTATTAAGAAATCCATGGTTCATACTGCCATATATCAATCCTAATACAGCGCCAGCTATACTGACTGTATGCAGGATTAAGCGGTGTTCCAGGTCAATGACAATCACCACGCTAAAATAAACCAGCCACAGTATGGCGCCGTAATTTCCTAAACTCTCTAAAGGAAATTGCGCCAGTAACCCGGTAAATACCGGACCCAGAATCAAGATCACTTTATGCCTCAGGGAGGGTCTAGCTTCACAGTGCCTGCAGGATTCCAACAGAATATAATATTTCCAGGAAAGGTGTTCTCCACAGCGATTGCACTTTGGCGCAGTTATTTTTCGTTCGCTTGGCAGAACGTCTGACAGGAAATTTACCAGATTAGCTCCAATCCATCCCAATAGCAGGTTAGTCAGAAAAGTTATCATGCTCGTATTATAATTTATTGAGCAAGAAATATCACAATTTGGGAATCTCGTTATGAAACCACAACTCATCGCCCTCCTGACAGACTTTGGTACTTCAGACCCTTATGTTGGCATCATGAAAGGGATCCTTGCCGGGATCTCGCCAGGAACAAGGCTCATTGATCTCACTCATCATATCCCGCCGGGAGATATTCAGCGGGGTGCATTCACACTCTGGCAATCTTCCCTGGATCTTCCTTTGGGAACAATATTTTTAGCAGTAGTTGATCCTGGAGTTGGTACTGAAAGAAAGGCAATCTGCCTGGATTGTGCTGGACAGCGGTTCATCGGTCCTGACAACGGGCTATTTAGTTTCCTTCTGTACGGGAAGGAGTATAATGCCTGGGAATTATCGAATCCTGCTTACTTCTTATCCTCTCCGGGGGCCACTTTTCATGGCAGAGATATATTTGCGCCCGCGGCCGCTTATGCGGCAAATGGAATAGCGGGGGAAAAACTCGGAAACCCTGTAGAATCCATACAGCGTTTACCAGTACCCAGACTGAAGCTAGAAGGAAAATCTCTTTCCGGCGAAGTGCTCTCCACAGATATTTTTGGAAACCTGTTCACATCCTTGGGTCGTTTTCATTCTAACCGTTCCTGGGATTTAATTCTTGGCTCCTGGGTAGATCAAACTAAATGTAAAATCAAGGCCCGTTCTCATGTTGAGATCCTCGCGAAGGACATAACTTTGCCGCTGGTAAAAACATTTGCTGCGATTCCAGAAGGGGACTGCGCTGGTCTTATTGGCAGCATAGGATTACTGGAAATCGTCTGCAACCGGGGTTCCGCAAAAAATATCCTTGGTCTGAAAAGAGGTGATGCAGTACTCCTCAAGTGGTGAAAAACAAGAAAATGGGTACGGTCAACGCGAGTTATGGTACAAATAAGGTCGATTGCTGATTGTCCAGTTTTATAAATAATTGGATGGATGCAGAAAGGAAAAACAATGGACAAATTTATCATTCAAGGCGGAATACCACTTAAAGGGCAAGTCACCCCTTCAGGAAATAAAAATGCTGCCCTGCCCTTGCTTGCAGCCTGCATTCTCACCGAAAAACCCGTTGTGCTCCACAATATTCCGGAAATCAATGATGTAAGGGCTATGCGGGATTTACTAATAAGCATTGGCGTTAAAGTGACTCACCTGGGGAATCATTCCTGGGAATTGCATGCAAAGGATATAGAATGCACCAACCTCGATCCTGAGCTTTGTAGAAAAATTAGAGCTTCTATCTTACTTGCTGGTCCAGTAACAGCCAGGACTGGGCAGTTAAAATTACCTCCTCCCGGCGGTGATGTTATTGGGCGCCGCCGTCTCGACACTCATGTCCTGGCGCTGAAAGCGTTGGGTATAAAAACCATCTATGATAAGAAACAAAAATTGTTCCAGTTTACAGCTGGGAAAATGGAAGGCG
Source organism: uncultured Anaerolineales bacterium (assembly GCA_965372765.1). GTDB lineage: Bacteria > Chloroflexota > Anaerolineae > Anaerolineales > UBA11858 > B10-G9. The sequence goes on along the minus strand of CBDVDO010000181.1, from coordinate 1,797 downwards.
CGGACATTCTTCTGGACGAAGCGAGCGTTACCGCAACTGAAAACGCAGTGATGGCTGCCGTAACCGCGGAAGGTGAAACCATTATTCGCAATGCCGCCTCAGAACCACATGTTCAGGATTTGTGCCTGTTTCTTAACTTGCTGGGGGCAAAAATCAGCCAGATTGGGTCCAACACTCTGCACATCGAAGGTGTAAAAAAGCTAGGGGGGGGAGAATTTACCGTCGGTCCGGATTACATGGAGGTCATTAGCTATGTTGGCGCAGCCGTTGTGACAGGCGGTGAAATTACGATCCGCAACGCCGGTCCAGAATATCTATCTATGATCGAACAGGTTTTTCAAAGAATTGGAGTTGAATGGGAAGTTCAAGGAGAGGATATTTTTGTTCCTGCCAATCAATCGCGAGTAATCAAACCAGATTTTAGGGGAGCGATCCCTGAAATCAGTGTCATGCCCTGGCCAGCATTTCCCTCAGATTTGATGAGTGTAGCAATCGTTGTGGCCACCCAATCCAGAGGAAATATCCTCTTCCATGACTGGATGTATGAAGGCCGAATGTACTTTACAGATAAACTAACCGGCATGGGAGCACAAATTGTTCTCTGCGACCCACACCGCTGCATCGTGAACGGTCCTTCGGAATTGTTATCAGGTATTGTTGACAGCCCCGATATCAGGGCAGGATTAGCATTAGTCCTGGCAGCCCTGGCAGCAAATGGAGAATCAGTAATCCGCAATGTCGGTCAAATTGACCGCGGTTATGAACGTATAGATGAAAAACTCCGCTCATTGGGAGCCAACATCATCAGGGAAAGCTAAGCCATGCCGCTTTATGATGAAATATTGGAGCAACCGGATGTCCTTGCGGGATTGCTCAATTCCCAACAGAAAAACATCGAAGGAATAGTAAAGTCTGTTGGTAAACCAAAGAGCATATTTATTGCTGCCCGGGGAACTTCTGATAACGCCGCCAGGTATGCAAAATACGTTTGGGGCTCTTACAATCGAATCCCCGTTGCCTTAGCCGCTCCATCACTATTCAGCATTTACAACAAACCGCCCGACTTGTCAGGTATGCTGGTAGTCGGAATCAGCCAGTCAGGTGAATCACCGGATTTGTTGGCAGTTATGGAAGAAGCCAATCGCCAGGGTTGTGCGACACTGGCTATTACCAATAAAAAAGACTCTCCTCTTGCAAAGCAGTCCGCTTATTTGATAGACATTCATGCTGGCTCAGAGCTTTCAGTAGCTGCAACAAAATCCTACTCTGCCCAATTAGGGGCGATTGCAATGCTTTCTGCAGCCTGGAATAATCACGAGGATCAATGGAATGAGATCAGGGGGATTCCTGAGTTGATGAGTCAAGCCCTCGAGGTTGAATCGCAAATAAAAAACTTTGTTCCCCGTTACAGGTATATGGATCAATGTGTCGTGCTTGGCAGAGGTTATAACTATGCTACAGCTTATGAATGGTCTCTGAAATTAAAAGAACTAACTTATGTTGTGGCCCAACCCTATTCATCAGCTGATTTCCAGCATGGACCTATCGCTTTAATCTCGGCTGGCTTCCCGGTTTTTGCCATCGCGCCCCAGGGTAAAGTATTTGCTGATATGGCTAAGCTGCTCAAGCGATTAAAACAAGATCACCAGGCTGATTTGTTACTGATTTCCGACAATCAGGCAGTCCTTGAACTAGCAGATTGCCCTCTACCACTACCCGGGGGTATTCCCGAGTGGCTGACCCCAATTATTGGAATCCTTCCAGCTCAATTGTTCAGCTACCATCTGACGCTTGTCA
>CBDVDO010000180.1:0-4146 GCA_965372765.1 uncultured Anaerolineales bacterium | reverse complement strand
CGGAAAACTGGAATTTATGAAAGGATCTGCGGATATCCTGACTATGGAAGCCAACAGCGGAAAAATATATTTATCAGGGGTTACTGTAGGGAGCAATCTGATGGTCCGCAACGGTTTTGGGGACATCGTTCTGGAAAAAGTTGCCGCGAATATTTTTGACCTGGACACGAACCGCGGGAAAATCATGCTTGAGTCATCCGGTGGAACCATCAAAGCGGTCAGCGATCACGGTGATCTGGAAATCAAGGCAACCGACCAGGCAGTGCTGGATTTATACACCAAAAGCGGGAACATTGAGTTCTCCGGCCTGCTCGGGATGGGACCGCACAGCCTGGTCACTGGTTTTGGGGACATCAGCATGTACCTTCCCAAGGACACAGCGCTGACCTTTAATCTTGAAACTGATTTCGGTAAGCTAAAAACTGAGTTTCCCATCACTCTGGAAGGTGATGTAAAACAAGATCATTGGCGCGGTACGCTGAATGACGGCGGCGCTGAGCTAACAGCTACTACTAACAGCGGTGATATCTCATTTGAATTTCTCACCCGCTAAGGTATCGATGAGTAATTTGGAGGTAATTAGATGAATATCGTTTTCACAATCATTGGATCAACAGTTGTCTTTGCGATAGTGTTTGGTTTCGCAGCCTATACCCGTTACCTGCAGCATAAAGAAACCATGGCTCTCGCCGAAAAAGGGTTGCTTCCTCCCGAAAAAACTGTCGGGAAGTGGAAAACCATAATGCAGTGGGGTATGATCTTCAGCGGGTTAGGGGCGGTCTTGATTTTGGTGCTGATCCCCTTCGCCTGGGGTAATTTCTGGCTGTTGCTGCTATTTGGATTGCTTCCCCTGGCTCTGGGTCTGGGATTAATGTTAATTTATTTGTTTACGCAAGAAGGATCCCAGGCAGATGAAGAAACAGCAGAAGAAAAAAAATAAAACGAAATCTAGTTTTAGAAACCGGATTCTAACAGAAAGGATCCTAAATAATCAAAATAAAAAAAACCGGAGCATTTTTCAGTGCTCCGGTTTAGCTAAGAGGATGTTTTATTTTTTGAAATTTTAGTTTCATTAAATTGTTCGCTTTGAAGCGGTCATAGCCATTTCAGCGCAGCGGCACTGCAGTTGGCTGCCCCATTGGACCAGCCGGGACCCCACTGCATCCAACATCCGAATGCTCATCTTTGTGATATTTGATTCACAAGCCTCTGAGCCAGATCGAATCATCCGATATTGTGCGGCTTGGGCAATTTCTTTCTGCCTGCGTTGTCTTTCTATGTAGTAGTCATTTCTGGTAAACATGTCATTTCTCCTTTTTGAGATATGAGTAATTATTTCTTCAAGTACTGGGTTCCATTTGAACCATATTGCTTAATGATGAACTTCTAATTTGATCTCACCATTTTCCACCTCCAAATCTTTAGTTAATCGCAAAGTAAAAATGCCGACACTGCTTTCAACGTATCCTGAACCCGCTCGCCATTCAATGAATAACATTTAGCGCCCGAACATCGCCTTTCAATCAGATAGCCTGTGGCACTCAGCTGATTCAGGTGCCGAGAAGCGGCTGACTGACTGAGTTCCAACCTCTCCATAATCACCTTCGATCGCAATTCTCCTTCTTCTGCTATTAACTTCAAGATATGAAGTCGGACATCATCAGAAAGGGCGCTGAGCCGGATGGTAATCTCATTAATGCTCAGATCCGGAGCGTGGACTTTTGTGTCTTTTGGAAGACGGGCCCCAAAAATCACACCCAGCGCGTTTTTGTATTGAAACCTTCCCAGGTAAGGACCTGTATGGGTGCTGGGCACAAAAATCAGCTGGCTGATTTCCTCTGAATTGAGATCCCAATGCTCCTGATTAAAATCCTTTCCAGTAATATATTTGGCGGCTTCCTCCCGGCTCATGCTGCTGAAATCAATCTCTTCAAAAGCCTTCACTGCGTCAGTCAGCATGGGTGTAATTCGCTCCCATTCCACCTGGTAGAATTCTTGCCACATGAACTTCAAGTGAGAGACAATCACCTGCTGCATTTTTCCGGGGTCATTCAGCAGTTGATGGGCTTTTACTTCAATTTCCGGGTCAACTAAATCTTCTCCAAACCTGGTTCCCAAATATTCCAGGAAAAAATCCACATCAGCCAGAAGTGACTCCCTGGTCCCTTCGATCTGCTTTCTCGCTTTTTCACAGGGCTCATAATTGAGATAAAAATCCAGTACCTTGTCCCGCATGGTTAAAGGATCATTCTTTTCCAGATGAGCCAGATAAGTTGGAAAATCCTTCCACAGCCGGGAAGGTATTACAGCATAGTGAAATCCGATCACGACCAATTTATGGGTAAATTTCTGCTCAGCAGTGAGCGCGCTGGCTGTCTCATAAATCCAGGGACTGAGACCGGAAAGCTCTTCACTCCTCACCATCAGGACCAAACTTTGAATGATAGCCTGGACCGAATCGAGCCGAACATTGACTGTGGCTGCGCCTGGCATGACAACGGATTCTGGTTTTGACATTACTTTCTCCTGTGTTTCCGACTTATACGGGTTACCCGCTCTATCGGGTTGTGCTCATATCATAGCCTATGAAAAACCCTTTGTCAAGGCCCTTCTTGGGGAATTTAACCCCAAAAACTCCCTTATTGGCGAAAAACTGACCGGGAGTTTATGAATATTTTGTAAAATCGTTGAAAACAGGTGAGAAATTGGATGTTACCTGCAGAATCTAATTTTTGCGATAATAAAATCGTTAAACCCCCCCTTTATTTTCTTTTCAGGAACCATCGATCATTTCAAAAAATGCTTTAATCACCCGGGGGTCAAACTGGCTGCCAGAGAGTTTTTTAATGTAATCGGTTGTTTTAGCTTTGGACCATGCATCCCGGTACGGACGATCAGATTGCAGCGCATCCCAAACATCCACCACGGCGAAAATACGGGCAGCCAGGGGGATACTCTCTCTAGAAAGCTCCCTGGGGTACCCAGAGCCATCCCACCATTCGTGGTGGCAATAGGGAATATCCAATGCGGGTAGTAAATATTGAATGGAAGAGAGCATCTCATAGGCATAAACCGGGTGCTTTTTCATAATCAGCCATTCTTCATCCGATAATTTCCCGGTTTTCAATAAGATTCCATCTGGAATAGCCATTTTACCAATATCATGGAGCAGCGCGCCCCGGCGGATATGAATTAATGCTTCCCCGGTCACACCCATCTTCTGAGCCAAATTCAATGACAGCTTCACCACCCGCCGACTATGTCCTTCGGTATCTCCATCCCGGAGTTCAATAGCTCGTGCCCACCCCTCAATTGTTGCGTCATAAGCTTGCACAAGCTCAATATTAGACTTTTCCAAATCGTTAAACAAATTAAGACGATCGATTGCAATTGCCGCGAGTCGCGCTAAAGCATCCAGGAAATTTAACCACTCCGGATCCGGGTCCAACTGGCTGCGGTTGAATACCTCCAGCACTCCGACAAGTTCCCCCTTTGCGATTAGTGGATTAGCAAGATAAGTAGTAAACCTTTCCTGGTTAAAGAGGGGAGATTTCTGCAGGCTGGTAGACTGGGCACTTAGATCAGGGACATGAATCAGGGTACGTTCCAAAGCCGCCTTTCCCGCCAAACCATCTCCAAGCCTGAGGGAGGTATGTTTTAATGATTCTGTTTGGAAACCGCTGGCACTGATATATTCCAGGGTTTGGGTGTGTGGCTTATAAAGAAGCACACAGGCAGCATCCACCCCCAGCGTGCCGATTAACTGGCTGATCAGCACTTCCATAGTAATTTGGAGATCAACACTCCCTGAGATCGCGAGGTCGATTTCCCGCAAAGATGAAATCCTTGACAACCTTCGTTGGGCTTCTTCAAATAAGCGGCTGTTTTCTAATGCGACAGCTGCTTGATTACCCAGCAATTGCAATAATCTGCGATGATCATGGTTGTATGCATCGACCTGGTAGGACTGCACTACCAGCGCGCCGACCATCCGGTCACCCACCAGCAGCGGACCACCCACCCAGGAATGGATAATTTCCCCTGTTTGCAGCGGTTGTACCGGCAGCGAATCTGTTTCCACGTTCCCAATCAGCAGCGGGGTTTTTTTACGGATTATCCAACTTAATAAAGAGTTTTTTTCGTCAG
>CBDVDO010000179.1:0-4166 GCA_965372765.1 uncultured Anaerolineales bacterium | reverse complement strand
GAGTATCATCTCCCGGAAGGAGATCGCGGTCCCGGGCGGTCCAGTGTGCTTTTCCGCCCCACTCCCAAGGCAGAACGAGCGCTGCAAAGGCTTACTGGCAATTTAACTTGGGATAATGATTGGGAAGGAATCAAAAAGCAGATTGTATCCCAGCTTAAGGAGCACCAGGCTGCAGGTTATGAAACCTTCTTAAATGAGCTGTTGTCACGTTTGCCAGACCAGCCTTCTCCGCTGGTGTTTTTAACCGAAATGAACACTGCCATTATCCTGGCTTTGCACTCGCTCCAGGAGCGGGCTGAAACCCTCGATCCCCTAAAAAAACTGAATCGAATAGGGCTGCCAGGAGAAATAGACTTGAGTGCGGTACCCGGGATTGGGTTATCTCTTTCACTCGTTGAGCAGATAAACCAGAAGATTTCTTCCGGGCTATCAGCCCAGGCAGGGCGCTACCAGACTGTATTAGCCCAACTGAGCGAGGAGAAACGGTTCCTGCTGAGTGAGTTCACCCGCAGGATTTCCCGTATCGTCCGCAGCAGAACGAAAGACGACAACTCTCTACCCGCCTAGATTCCAGTCAATTTTTTTTGATAATTATTTCGTTTTTTTCAACAGCAGGTTTTTTACTAATAATCTACCCGGAAACGGGACAGAGAGGGAATATAAGAAAAATGAATCTTCAATTTATTCAGCAGTATAAAGAGCAGAAAATCCAGTTTGAAGGGAGGATTAAAACTCAGGGAGAAATACTTAAAAACCGCGTTGTCAATTCTCGATTAGAGAGAGTAATCGTCTCTCCGATTATTTACTCCTTGATTGTTCCCCTGACGATTCTTGATCTGGCGGTTTTTCTTTATCAGCACAGCTGTTTCAGAGTTTATGGCATTCCGATTGTTAAGCGTGAATATTATTTCATCATTGACCGTTATCATTTAACCTATCTAAACGGAATCCAAAAAATTAATTGTGTTTACTGCGGCTATGCTAATGGACTGGCGGCTTATACCAAAGAGATCGTCGCTCGCACGGAAGAATACTGGTGCCCCATTAAACATGCCTCAGAAGTAAAGGATCCCCACTCTCGATATGAGAACTTCAGCGATTACGACAACTCTGAGGAGTACAGAAATAACAGGGAAAGGTACGATAGATAACGCCTGGGTAATTTAAGTAGTAGGGGCGACCTGATGGGTCGCCCTTTTTTGTTTAATAAGGAAACGGAATCCTGAAAAGGATACCGTTTCCAGGCATATTTTTGTGTTCCCTCAAGCCTCTGGTCTAGTGCCGCGCCAAGAAGGGAGAAATTCGGTTGGATCCGGGCGGGTGACCATAAACAACCTGGTGAAGAGCATCCTGGGAAGGGAGTTACTTGTCACACAGCCGCACCCGCCTGAAAGCTTGTGGAATATTGAACCAAAGATAATTTTATTAATCAAAAATCCCCGGGCTGCCATATGTGTCTCATTGTTATGAGTGCCTTCAAGGATTAGTTTTATCGCAGATTAAAAACTTGGTAGAATAAGGTTAAAGAAGTTTCAGCAAAGTAGACCAGATTCAATCTCCCGGAGGAGAAACTTTTATGTCAGCTGGCGTTGAATCCAAATTTACAGAAGAGCGCTGCCTGGTTAGTGTGCTTTTTGCGGATATCCTGGGTTTTTCCACCCTGGCGGATCAACTGGATCCTGAAATTGTCAGCGGCCTGATGCGGGATTTGTGGTCGCAGCTTAATAAGATAGTCGAGGAGCATGGGGGTTTTATCGATAAGCAAGTGGGGGATTCCATGATGGTGATCTGGGGAGCGCCGGAATCCCTGGAAGATGACGCGGAAAGAGCAGTTTCTGCCAGTCTCGAAATCCTGGCTGGATTGAGTAAATTCAAAGAAAATACTGAATATTCAGAAGCCAAATCTCTCCAGCTCAGGATGGGCATTCACACCGGTCTGGCTCTAGCTGGAAATGTGGGCGTCCATGGGGAATATACCGTATTGGGTAACACAGTAAGAATCGCTCAGCGAATGGAAGAAAACGCTGAGCCGGGTTCATTGATTGTCAGTGAAGCAACTTACCAATCTATCCGGGGAGCTTTTCAGGTCAAACGATTAACGCCTGTTCAATTGGTGGGAACCAAAAAGCTGGTAAATATTTTCCAGATTCTGGAAGAGCTGCCTCAACCCACGAAACTTCGCTACCGCAGCAAAGGTGGACTGGAAACCATCCTGGTTGGACGGGAAGAGGAAATGACCCGCCTGGAGGACTTATTCCAACACACCCGGCAGCAAAATAAAACTCAGCTGGTTCTCGTCACTGGTGATATTGGAATCGGAAAATCACGACTGCTTTTCGAATTTGCCGGCCAGCTTGAAACGGAAAATCCTCTGTTGACGGTAATGTCCAGCCGGGCGCTGAAACAAACTTCCATGGTACCCTTTTACCTCTGGAAAGAACTCTGGTCCAATCGATTTGAGTTAAATGAAGATGATCCGGTTGAATCAGCCAGGAAAAAAACTATAGACGGCGTGCTAACTCTCTGGGGACAGGCATTGGGTGAAGTAACGGCTGTGGAAGTCGCCCATTTTCTGGGCGACCAGATTGGCGTTACGTGGGATAAAAGCCGCTATCTGGAACCCTTCAATACCGATCCTAAACTGAGAACCGAGCGTGCTTTTCTCCTCCAAGCAGAGCTGTTCAACCGGGCATCACAGCGAGGGCCGGTTGTCCTCATTCTCGATGATTTGCAGTGGGCTGATAGTGGAAGCCTGGCAATGATAAATTATCTCTGGAAATCAACTGGCCGGGAGATTCCGCTGCTGATTTTGTCCTGCGCCAGGACGGAATTCATCCAGGAGAACCTTGAAATTTTCCAGGATGTTGAACAAATTGAACTTAAACCGCTGCCAGTCTCAAGTGAAATTGTCCGGGATGCCTATCCCGCTCTGAAAGAAGCGCCAGACTTGTTGTTATCTGCCCTGGCTGAACGGGCCGAAGGAAATCCTTATTTTCTGGAAGAGATGGTTAAAAACGTGCTGGGATCAGAGGGCTTCAGCCTGGAGGAAATTGATAAGCTTCCCGTCCTGCCCGGGTCAGTAGAAGAGCTACTTCAATCGCGCCTGGATTCTCTTTCAATGGAAGGGCGAGCAACTGCATTTTTTGCAGCAATCGCAGGACGTGTATTCTGGAAAGGGGCTGTATTGGCTACCTTCAGGGGATCTCCTGGAGTAACCAAAGCCCTTGATGTATCAAGTCACAATATTGTAGGCAAAGTTCAAGTTGCCCTGGATGAGTTAATGGAAAAGGAGCTTGCCTTTCTCCGGGTTGGAAGTGCTTTTAGTGGAGAGCGAGAGTATATTTTTAAGCATTCCCTTCTGCAGGAACAAGCATATCAGCGCCTGCCGGAAAATCTCCGGGCAGAGTGCCATCTCGTGGTGGCGGAATGGCTGGCTGAACGTGCCGGTCTTGAACGAAGCGTTTGTGTTGCTCATCACTTTGAGGCAGCCGGCGTTTATGATAATGCCCAGGCTTATTATACAAAAGCTGCAGAACATGCCCGGGCTAAAGGCTACGATAAAGAAGCGGATGATTTACAGTACCATGCCAGAACACTGCCTGAGAATAATTTTAGGCAGGGGGAAAAATGAAAAAAATTTACCTGGAGGACATCCCCTTAGAAGACGCGCAAAAACGATTTCAAACTGCTCTGGAAGAAGCAGGATTATGGCAAACCCTTGGAGTAGAGCAGATACCCCTTGATGAAAATGCAATCGGTCGGGTGCTGGTGGAAACTGTGTGGGCGAAAATCAGCTCCCCTCACTATCATGCATCTGCTATGGATGGATTTGCAGTCAGAGCTGAAGATACCCACGGAGCTTTAGAAACTGCCCCGGTTTCTCTGTCTTATGGAAAGGGGACTGAGTATCTGGATACCGGGGATCCCTTGCCCAGTTGGGCTGACGCAGTGATCCCGATAGAAAATGTTGAACCGCTATCGGCGGATGGAAATATTTCGGACGATCCCCGTCACCCCCAGGTCATCCGCATCCGGGCTGCAGTTTCTCCCTGGTCTCACGTTCGGGAAATGGGAGAAGACATGGTGGCTACCCAGCTAGTGCTGCCATCTGGCCATTTGCTGAGGCCGGTAGACCTGGGTGCCGCAGCCGGCTGCGGGTACGATCG
>CBDVDO010000178.1:0-4239 GCA_965372765.1 uncultured Anaerolineales bacterium | reverse complement strand
TGGCGTATCTGTCGCGGTAGGTGTGAATGTACTTGTATCTACCGGGGTCTCACTTGCCGTAGGTGACAGAGTCGGTGTGGGAGAAAGCGTAACCGTCGGCGTTGGAGTTTCTGTGGGTGTAGGGGTCGGTGTTGGCACTTGAATATTTATCTGAATTCTTTTCTCCGCGAATCCATCATTTGTGCTGGTCATATACAAACGCAGTGTGACCCATCCAGTAGGCAGTTCGCTAATATCCCAGGAAGTAATTTCTGTCATTTCTGAAATCGGATTATCGATCACCTCAAGAATTTCCCACTGAACCGGATCCTTTCCAAGTCCATATTCCAGGCGGGCTTCCTTAAAAGCTCCGGTTGCGTCAGCTTTAGCAAAAATCTTTAACGGCCCAGAGGAAACAACATCATCTTGCCTGGGGGATGCAAACTCAAGAATGGGCCGAGGGTCATCAGCATCACAAACATTATCCTCGTTGATAACGTAAGGGTTCCTTGAGAATCCCATACTCTTCGCCCAATCCTTGCCCTTATTTTTTGTTGTTATCCACTTTATCGCCCAAGGATCGTCCAGATGAATACCTGTATGTTTCTCAATGTACCCGGAGCATTCCTCTGAGACCAGTTTTTTTGTCCAGGTATCCACCATCACTTCTTCCCACAAATCTTGATCTGCAGGCAATGGCGGCTGATCCGCAGCAAAATACTCGCTGCGCTGACTGGGGCAATATTTGGAAGGTTCAGTCCCGGAAACCGCGCAAATTACACGTTCAATAATACCTGCTGGTCTTGAAAATCCGGTAGGATTTCCCCCGGTCAACTGTTGGATTCCTTCCTGCATAATTTGAGCCCAGATTGGCGCAGCTCCTGTCAAACCGCTGGTATTCTGCATGGGGGTATAGTCTGCATTGCCAACCCAGACTCCTACAGCCAAATCAGGTGTATAACCCAGAGTCCAGTTATCACGGTAATCATTTGTTGTACCTGTTTTTGCGGCAACTTTAAAAGGAAGGTTAATGATTGAATTCGTTCCAAAAGCCGGGATACGGGCATGATAATCCGACAGGATCGAAGAGATCAGGAAAGCATGTTCTGGGCGGATAACCTGTTCACCTGCCAGCGGTTGATGTTCAAAGATCAAGTTTCCCCGGTAATCTTCAATTCTGGTGATTGCCACGGTAGGAATCTGCCGACCGCCGTTTGCGAAGGTAGCATACACCTCTGTTAATTCCAGCAGGGAAACATCACCACCACCCAACGTAAGGGAAAGACCATAGTCATTCCTGGCGAAGGTTGATATACCCAATCGCTGAGCAAATAGAACTAATCCTTCCTCTTTTGGTGTTTCTAGGTCATCATATATACCAACAAAATCTAATGCCTTCACAGCCGGGACATTATATGAATTTGCCAGCGCTGAGCGCAGCGTAACCGGACCGTGATATTTTTCATCATAGTTTACGGGAATATAAGGATCCCGGGGATCATTCGGGTCTCCCGAGGGAGGAAACTCTGAACGCACATCCCAAATCAGGGTAGCAGGAGTCCAACCCTTTTCAAAAGCTGCCAGATAAGTTAAAGGTTTTATGGAGGAACCCGGCTGCCGGGGGCTGAGCGTCATATTGATTTCCCCCTGAATATCTTTGTTATCAAAATCCGCTGATCCTACCATTACCAGAATCTCACCTGTCGTAGGCCGAAGAGCTATCAAAGCGCCATTGGTTACATGCTTTCCCTGAAGTTTTTCGACTTGTTCAAAGACAATTTGCTGTGCTCGATCCTGCAAACCTGGATCGAGAGTTGTGTACACAGTAAACCCCGAACGATAGATAGTTTGCGGGTCATAACTACTCTCCAGAAGAGATCGGATGTAAAAAACCCAGTGGGGGTATAAAAGCTCAGTATAAGGTACTTCAAATGGGTAGGAGCGGATTTCCTCTGCTGCTGCAGTCGCTTCCCCCACTCCGATACAAATCCGCTTCTGGTTATTGCTTACAAATATACATCCATCTTCCTGGCTGGTTTGATACATCAGCACTAAAACATTTTCATGGCGGCCAAGCGTCACATCCCGGTTGGTGTATATGTCATAAATAGCAGGAAGCTGGGGCAATCCTGCCAGGAACGATGCTTGACCCAGTGTAAGATACTGTGCTGAAGTATTGAAATAAGTCTGGGCAGCTGCCTCTACACCGTAGGACAGGTTGCCAAAGTTAATCTCGTTCAAATACAACTCAAGAATCTCATCCTTTGAGTATCGGCGGGTGATTTCCGCCGCTAGAATTGCTTCCCGGAGCTTCCGGGTATATGTTCGGCTGACTTGTTCTTCGGGAGAGAGCAGCAGCATCTTGGTCAACTGCTGGGTGATAGTGGATGCTCCGGAAACAATTTCATCACTGATCAGGTTGTACCAGAACGATCTGGCAATCGCCAGAACATCATATCCCGGATGACTGTAAAAATTTGAATCCTCTGTCGCTATCGTTGCCGCAACCAGATAAGGAGAGATTTCATCTAGAGGGACATAGGTTCTCCGTCCAGCAGTAGGATCCAACAGCTCATACAACACATTTCCTTCTCTGTCCAGGATCCTCGTAGTCTCAAATTTGGCTGCCTGTTCCCTCAAATCTTCTACCGTCGGAAGGGTCGCAGCAATCCTGTTATAGTGAATAATAGCAAACGACCCGGCAATAAGCGCCAACACGATACCGGTAAACAAAGCCATCACTAGCATTTTAAGAACGCACCCCCATCCCTCTCCCCGATTCCATCCACCTGGGCCGGCTTTTTTCCACCAGGACATAAGTTTAGATGTCTTATCTGGAGGTAAAACAACTGTCCTTGAGCGGTTAATTGATGCGGGAGATGTCCTTCCCCGTACGGGCGCTTCGTCCATTCGCCGGGGAAGCGGCATTCCCCGCGCATCCAATGCCGGAGGAGGTGTATGAGGAGTGGCCCCTAAAGGAGGGGGTGGTGTATCATCCAGCGGCGATCGGGAACCTTCAGCAGACTCCCCGAGCACTTCAGTCTCATCAAAGCTAGGATCTAACGCGGATGATTCTGGTCCAGGAGAACCCCTCTTTCTCTCTGTTGACCCAGCGCCGGAAGCGGCCCTTGTGTCTTCTCCAGTCCCTTTTTTCTTGGGTACAGCGTTTTCTGAACTTCCTTTTCCAGACCCTTCCATTATTTCACCTTCAGCCGATATTCCAAATGAATCCAGCTGGGATTTGATCAAATCTTTGTCTTTTTCCAGCTCATCAGCCCCTTCAATCAGATCCCTGAATCGTTTTTCGGGTTTTTTGGGTTGTTCTGTCTCAGTCATATGCGTTTTCTGCGTGAAATCACTAATTGGAGGACTTTTGCTTTATTTATTTGTTCTTGAGGTATTCTAGCATAAATAAGCGATTTCCACCCTTTTTACTGTTTTTTGACAAGCAAGAATGAGATTTTGGAAATTAGAATATATCCCTTGATTATTGTCCCAAGATTGACTGGCATTGAAGCACAATATACAATATTTAAATGAATCAAAATTCCTGGAACAGGGACCTGCCGGAATCTTATTACCTGACGGCTGAAAATCGCCTTACCAATTATGTTCCTTTTCAAAACCGGGGATGGATTCTTCGTCAAAATCAGGGGAATCCACCAGCGCTGGTGATCCAACCAGACCTGGCGGACAGCAGCGGAGATTACAGAATATTCCCCTGTTTCACAGAAGGAACGCATACGGTCTTTTTTCCAAGTGATTTTGTACAACCGCCCAGGTTAAACGATTTCCTGGCAAACCTGATTGAGTATTCCTTTTCTCCCCTCGATAATATCCTTGTTACGGCCATAAACTGGGTTCCAGATCCCGCAGTGATTTGGGGGATGATTAAAGTAAAAAATCAATCCAGCCGCAGGCGGACAATCCACCTTGATCTCGCAGGACATCTCACCCATTTGTCATCAGGAACGCGAATGTCTGTTGTGGATTATTCAGGCCGGGATGTCCTCTCTGGGCAAATGGGGGCGCTGCATCCGGTTCTATTCATGTCTGGCAGCACCCAGGCAGGGAAAAGCCACTTTCCCAGTCTTTCATCTGAGCTCATCTTTGCCCCTGTAGAGGAATTAGAAGTAAGTTGGGTTTCAGCGTTGGGGGATTCTCAGGCTAAGTCCTTGAACTTAATTGACAGCCTGATCCAAATGGATTGGGCAGGAGAAATTTCCCGGCTGAAGATCCAGGAACAAGGCCAATTAGAAA
>CBDVDO010000177.1:0-4269 GCA_965372765.1 uncultured Anaerolineales bacterium | reverse complement strand
TGCTGTTGGTAGGCATGATTGGCGCGATTGTACTTACCAAGGATAACTGAGACCCTGACCGGGAGATTTATTTATGATTCCCATAACATATTACATCCTGCTTTCTGCAATTTTATTCTCTATTGGTGCTGTCTGTGTTTTAATTCGCAGGAATGCACTGATAATTTTTATGGGAATTGAGTTAATGCTTAATGCTGCCAACCTGGCTTTTGTGGCGTTTGCCAATCAGTACCAGGAAGTCAGCGGACAGATTATTGTTTTTTTTGTAATGACTGTTGCTGCTGCGGAGGTTGCTGTAGGCCTGGCGCTGATAGTCACCATTTTCCGCACAAAAAAAAGCATTGATGTGGACCAGTTAAGCAGCCTGAAAGGCTGAGAGATACCAACTGAGAGAAACTTATGCTCTTAAGTGAAGCTGTCACCCAAGGCCCGGAATTCTTTTCTTTTGCCCCGGGGTTAATACTGTTCCCGGTCATCGGCCTGTTAATTAACATGATTTTTGGCGGCAGGATGAAAGAACGGACAATTGGCATCCTGGCCAGCACCGCATCCGGGCTGTCATTCCTGACTGCGGTGTTGTTGGCAGTATCCTTGTTGTCTCACCCGGAAGGCATGGTTATTCCCCTGGCGGAATGGATTTCCATCGGAGAACTGCAGGTGAATTGGACCTTGCGGGTGGATACGCTGTCTGCCACGATGATGCTGGTTGTCTCCGGGGTCGGAACCCTGATCCATATCTACGCCATCGGTTATATGCATGAAGATGTCCGCTTTAAGGGAGATCTAAACCGCTACCAACGCTTTTTTGTGTTCTTTAACCTTTTTATCGCTGCCATGATGGTCCTGGTCAGCGCTGATAACTATTTGATGTTATTTGTCGGCTGGGAGGGAGTGGGTCTGTGTTCCTATTTGTTAATTGGTTTCTGGTATGACAAGGACTTATTAGGCAGACCGGGAATTGAAAATGCCCTGGCAGGCAGTAAAGCCTTTATTGCCAACCGCATCGGAGATTTTGGTTTCCTGATGGCTGGTTTCACTATGTTTTGGACTTTCCGAACATTAACCTTCAATGAAGTGTTTGCCCAGGTTCATCATATCGCTGAAACCCAACCGGGTGCGATCCTGACGATTACCTTGTTTCTGCTGCTGGGCGTAGCTGGAAAGTCTGCGCAGCTGCCGCTGTTTGTCTGGCTGCCGGATGCTATGGCCGGACCTACACCGGTATCAGCATTAATCCATGCTGCGACGATGGTCACAGCCGGTGTTTACCTGGTCGCCCGATCCGCACCGCTGTACAGCGCTGTACCGGAAGCCCAATCCGTGGTTGCCTGGGTGGGAGGAGTAACAGCCCTCTTTGCGGCTACGATTGCGGTAGGGCAAACTGACTTGAAAAAAGTTCTGGCTTATTCCACCATCAGTCAACTTGGATTTATGGTGGCTGCGGTTGGGATGGGCGCTTACGTGGCAGGTATGTTCCACCTGGTCACTCATGCCTTCTTTAAAGCATTGTTGTTCCTTTCAGCCGGATCAATCATCCTGGGCATAGAACGGGGGCATCATCACCTTGATCATGGGGATCATCAAGACGAGGAAGTATTCGATCCAGGTGATATGCGCTTGATGGGCGGGCTGAGGAAAAGAATGCCGGTAACTTTCTGGGTATTCCTGGTGGGCGCCGTGGCATTGGCTGGTATTCCACCCCTGGCTGGATTCTTCTCCAAGGATGAAATACTGGCGGAAGCATTCCAGCTCAACTTCCCGGTTTATATCCTGCTGGCCATTGCTGCTTTCTTCACCGCGTTTTACATGGGAAGACAGATTTGGCTGGTCTTCTTTGGGGCTCCCCGTCACCCGGCAGCCGAACATGCTGAGGAAAGCCCGCCGATAATCACGGCCCCCTTAATTGCCCTGGCTGTTCTGGCTTCAATGGGAGGAATTCTCAATCTTCCTGGTGTTCACACCTTTACCCACTGGCAGGAACATACTTTTGAGGCTTTTCATCTCCATCTTCACCATGGTGAGTTTAACCCCTGGATCGCATTGATCTCTACAGGATTAGCATTGGTAGCTATCTTCCTGGCCTGGCTGTTGTATGGTCGAAAGCCGCTGGGAGAAAACGAGCCGGATCCGCTGAAGAAAATTCTTGGTCCGGTCTTTACCGGTATGAACCGCAAATGGTATGTAGATGAGCTTTACGAATCCTTATTTATCAATCGATATATCGATCTGGCTAAATTCTTATCAATCAAGGTGGATTGGGAATTCTGGCATGATTGGTTCCATGACAAAGTGATTGCCACTTCTTATCGTCAGGGAGCCAGGTTCCTGGCTGGACCGGTTGATTTAGGGGTCATTGACGGCTTATCCAAAGGATTGGCTAAATTCTTCCAATCCCTGGCAACAAAATCCCGAAAGTTACAAACAGGGTATGTTCGAAACTATGCCCTGGCAGTATTTGCTGGTGTAGTAGTTATTCTAGGATATTTGATTCTGCAGTAAACGTTGGATGGTTTCAGTTCAACGGATAATGGAGGACCGATTGCTATGACTTTTTTCTCGAATCCCCTCAATTTGGTCACCCTCTTCCCTCTGGTCGGGGTGCTGGTGATCTTGTTGTTCAAACAAGAGCAGAAGAAGGAAATTCGCTGGACGGCATTGATCGTTTCCTTAATCACTTTTGGTTTATCTATCTGGGTATTGACCCTGTTTGACTCGAACAATCCTGACCTGCAGCTGGTGATTAATTTATCCTGGATAGAAATCGCCGATTGGGAAATTTCATACCATATGGGTGTGGATGGGTTAAGCATATTACTGGTTTTACTAACTACATTTTTAACCCCCATCTCCCTGCTCTCCACCTGGACAGCGGTTGAAGACCGGGTGAAAGATTTCATGATCTTTTTCCTGCTCCTGGAAGTAGGTATGCTGGGTGTATTTTTGGCCCAGGATTTATTCCTTTTTTATGTTTTCTGGGAATTCACGCTGGTTCCGATGTATTTTTTGATAGGTATCTGGGGAGGCCCAAAGCGGATGTACGCCGCCGTGAAATTCTTCCTCTATACCATGACTGGATCGGTGTTGATGCTGTTGGCGATTTTGTGGCTCGGTATTTACCAGGGCACTTTTTCGGTTCCGGACCTGACCGCAATGGGAGGTATCCCGGGTCAAGTTCAGCTCTGGCTGTTCCTGGCTTTTGCGGCAGCATTTGCTATTAAAGTACCTATGTGGCCGCTGCATTCCTGGCTGCCCGATGCTCATGTTCAGGCGCCGACGGCAGGGTCAATAATCCTTGCCGGTGTGCTGCTTAAAATGGGAACATACGGATTCCTCCGCTTTAATATCCCCCTCTTTCCCCAGGCGGCCCTTCAGGCTGCGCCCTGGATGGCAATGTTGGCTGTGATCGGCATTCTGTATGGTGCGGCTGTCTCGTATTATCAGAAAGATGTGAAGATGTTGGTCGCTTATTCTTCAGTCAGCCACCTTGGATTTGTCATGTTGGGATTGTTTGCTCTCAATCCGCAAGGAATTCAAGGCGGTATCCTGCAGATGGTTAACCACGGTATCAGCACAGGCGCTTTGTTCCTCCTGGTAGGTATGATTTATGAGCGGCGCCATACCCGCGAGATGGACGACTTTGGCGGGTTGTGGAAAGTGATGCCGGTTTATGGAGCGCTGACACTGGTGGTAACCCTTTCCTCCATGGGATTGCCAGGGCTGAACGGGTTTGCTGGTGAATTCCCCATTCTGCTGGGCGCCTTCGGTTCGGAGGCGATTGGATCTCCCTGGTATGCCGGCTTCGCTGCGCTGGGGGTCATCCTGGCAGCCGTGTATTTGCTGTATATGTTCCAGAAATTGTTCCTTGGCCCGCTTGACAAAGAGGAAAACAAAGGGTTAACGGACCTCACAGTCAGGGAATTAATAACCATCACTCCCCTGGTAATCCTGATCTTCTGGATCGGGCTTTACCCCAAACCGTTTTTCACGCTGATGGCGCCTGCGGTTGAAAAGCTGCTCACTATTATTGAAGCTGCATCGCTGGCGATGTATTAAACCCTCAGGGTAAAACCTATGACAACGATAGATTTTTACGCTATTCTCCCCTTAATAATCCTGGTTGCCTGGGCTAGCGCGCTCCTACTTCTGGATCTCTTTTTCACCCGGAAAGTAGAAGGGTTAACCCCCATCCTGGCTGCTCTGGGATTGCTGATAACGTTAGTCATTTCAGCATTGAACCTTGGCGCTGGATCAACCGCGTTTAACGGGATG
>CBDVDO010000176.1:0-4304 GCA_965372765.1 uncultured Anaerolineales bacterium | reverse complement strand
GGATTATTTTTCTCGCCCGGATCTTCCTGTACTTCTGTAACCTCCACCTTTGAAGTAGGTTGGCTTTCGGGAGACTGGCATCCAGCCGCCAAAAGCACCATAATTGCTAGACTCGAGATTAAAACTAATTGACCAATTCTGTTTTTCTTCATAATTTAACTGCTTCACTAATAAATAGGTAAGTGGGGCGAGAATAAATTCTCACCCCACCTGTAACTTAGATAAGTATTCTGAATAGAGGTTCACCCTCATGGCGCAGGGGATCAATTCCCCAGGATATGACGCAAATCCTGCCCTAGGGTTTAGCCACCATTAATCTTCTGGCGGTGCTGGAATCTCGCCTGTTGCGGTACGGACGGTGAGCTCCCAGACATTCTCCTCGAAGTGGCAGCGATCACAAGCAACTTCATGGACGATACTGTGCGAGACAACGGCTGATGTTGTGGGGCCTGATCTGCCCATCTCTGTAAGCGTAGTAGTCCACAAATCGATATCTTCAGCAGGGTTGGGACCGACATCGTAACCGGAGGCATCATGGCAAGCTATACAAGTTACAGTGTCTCTCATCTCTGCGTAAGCGCCGCCTGCGTGCTCAGCCGTTTCAATAGCTTCAGCATGGCAGTCCACGCACTGCTTCGGTTCTGCGGTGTGGGGATCGTGACAATCAGTGCAGTAGGTAGGAGGAGCTTCCTCGCCTATAAAACCTCCATAATTGAGGTGGGCGCTTCCTCCCAGGGTGATTTTATGATCAACCCCTGAACCAAAGGCATTACCCGTAGTGGTCACGTGACATTTTTCGCACAACTCGGTTGTGTTGCTGACCGGCTGGTATTCCATTGCTATCGGGTTGAGCCAGGCAACTTCAGTAGCATACCCATCTTCCATCACGTGGCAGGATGCACAAGGAATAGCTTTCCAGTCTTCCTCAAGAATGAGATCATTGCCGTCTCCTACCGTCATCTCCTGGCCAGGGAACTTGCAGGAAACACAATTTGGCGGTCTGCCCACAGTCGCTTCCGGGTTCCAGTTCTGGGGGGAGTGGCAGCGAGCACACCAATCATTCGGACCATGTCCCTGGTCATATGTGCTGTGCGGGCCGCTTTCCCAAGCTACGTGATATTCCGTTTGATCTTCCGGAACTTCAGTGGGTTCGGGAGGTACTGCTGTGGGTTCAACCACAACGGTAACCTCTACCTCTTTAATTTGAATTTCTGCTGCTGGTGCTTGACAGCCACTTACTATCAGCAGCAGCAAGACAAAAGCTCCTATGAGTAATAATTTCTTTCTTGAGATTAACTCCATAATATCCTCCTAACAACTACGTCTAAGTTTCCTTTACTGGCACAATGACTGAGAGATATTTGATCCTACTTGTTCTTTATATCACAATGAAATTGCGTTGTAATTGATTTGCGTCAAGTCCAAACAAATCTCGTCAACTGCCCTTGTGAATAGTGAGCAATTAGGTGACTGATGGAGAACAGAGTATTAGCTTTCAAGCGAGTAAATTATTCTGGTTTTTCCCCAATAAAATCGATTCCTGATCTGCCAATGAAAACAATCGTTTAACTACCTACCAGATCAGGATTCTTAAATAAAGGAGACGCGAATCCATCAACACATCGATAATAAAATGGGGGTGAAATTGCCTGGCTGCTAAAGGACAACCCGCCTGTATTTATCTCAATAGGATATAATTAAAAGTAATTAGAGGTAATTAGAGGTAATTAAAGGTAATTAGAAGGAAAGTGGCATGGAAAAATATATCAAGCTTTTAGGTAGTGTTTCACACTTTAATAAACTTAAGCCTTCAGACTTATTGAGAATAATCAATTCAGGTCACCTAAAAAAGTACAGGAAAGACAAGTTTATCTACCATCAAGGAGATCCAAGCGCAGGCATGTATGTGCTATTTTCGGGGAAAGTGCATATTTGCAACTACAATTGTGATGGGCAAATTCAAATATTTTCTATTATTGAACCAGTGATCATGTTTAATGAGTTGACAGCAATCGATGGCGGACCTAATCCCGCGACTGCAATCGCTGTTAAGGATTGTCTCACCTGGAATATTGACTATGAAGCCTTTGAGACCCTTGTAAAACAATATCCTGACCCAATTGTAGGCCTGGCGATGATGCGGGTATTAGCTGGCCGCACCAGAAATCTAATCACCCTCTGTGGAGATTTATCTTTCAGATCTGTTCTCTCTCGATGTGTAAAATTAATCCTGGAACTTAGCAATGATGGTACAGAGAACATCGATCGAAGCGAGTTTCCCCTTGCTGATTTAGCAGCGAGGGTTTCTACTGCTCCCGAATCCATCAGCAGATCTCTCAGTTGGTTAGACAAACGAGGATTAATCTCCTGTGATCGCCAGCAGATTACAGTGCAAAACACCTCCGCTTTACTAGATATGGCCCTGGAAGAATCTTAATCAACGGTTGCCAGACAATGGAATGGAGTTGTGCCAAAGCCAATAATAGCTAATTAAAAACCCAATCCCAGCTACCGGCACTTTCCTTTTCAGGGTTTTCGTCAGCAGAACACATTCTAATACCCCACCTACCAAGCTAGAAAAGGGGGGTTTTGCCAATAAATCTTCGATTCCAACATTCCCTTCAATTTGCCTTTTGTCAAAGACTTTTAGTCAATCGTGTGTTATTTTATTCACAACGCTACATGTTTTATTCCGGGCAAAGAAAATTTGTCCTAATTCTGAAAAATAAAATGACTGGAGTGATTTATCGGTGTCACCTGGAATCTGCTCGAGTTTGCTTTTCTGAAATATCAGAGTAGAATAGTAACCCGGGAGACAAAAATATCATTAAGTAAGGGTGGGGTTTTTTCGCTCTTATATCAAATTTCTAGGAGTAACATTTATGCAAGCGATTAAAAAACGTTTAACTTACCTGTTCACCTCCACTCGGGGTCTAGCCCTGGTAGCAATTGCCGCAGTCGCTATAGTGACAGCAATCTGGGGAACCCTCTCCGGACCAATGGTGGAGTGGGGTATTCGTGACATTACGGTAAAAACATTAGGGATGGATCTTTCACAGGCTGACCGTGAAGGCCGCATCATTATGCTTTACCATACGATCGCGATGACTATCCTTGCCATTGAAGTCTACTTTATTACAGAAATCGTACCAATGAAACGTAATGAGCAGGTGATGATCAATGCAGTCATCACTATCGGATATCTCACCGCTTTAATATTCGGCTTGCTATTCGGGTATTTTGGACACAACTATGCCCTTCATGGACTTTTCCTGGTCGGGCAAACTCTGGTCTTTTTCTCAGGGATCCTGCTGGCCGCGGCACTCTGGCCCTGGAAAAAAGAATACTATTTACCCAAGGGTTCCCCTTATGCCCACACTAAAAAAGGTGTTGATTGGGAACGGGTAGCTTTCTTCACCATGGCTGTTGCTACTTTACTTTCTGCAACCTGGGGAGCCGTGACCGGTTCCTTCTGGGCCAACGGGCATGAAACCTTCCTGGCAGAAGACCTGATTCGGCATCCTCATCACACCGCTCTGCAAAAAGCCATCATAGGCCACCTGCATATCATGTTGTCTCTGATTGGGGTCGCAATCACCCTGGTTGTCGGTCGTTGGCTGGATTTTAAGGGCAAACTCCACCAGTGGGCAATGCCTATCATGACTTTGGGGATTATCGTGCTTACAGCAGGCGCATTATCTATTGTTTGGCTGGAATGGGCTCACACCATTATCTACGGCGGCGCAGTCCTGGTGATGCTGCCTGCCTTGTTTTTTGTCATCTATTCCTGGGATAAGTTAATCAAGGACGGAACCGCTGACATTGAAAAACCCAACTTCTTCCAAAAACTAGGTGCGTTGCTGCGCGACCCGCTAAAGTTCGGGACCGGCTGGCAAATGGTCTTTATGAATTTTAATGTGAGCGGCGTGGGAATCTTCATGGCGCTTAGACTGGAACAAATTTTCCGGGTTTGGCCGGCGAGAGAAGAGCGGATCACCCTGACCGGACACTGGCACATCCTGGCTGCTTTAATTGCCACAATCATCCTGTTTTATTATGCTGATCTATCAGGATTAAAAGGAAAAGTACGAAAGTGGTTTGGCTGGACACTCATAATCACCTCTGATATAGCTTTTGGTTCAGCGACAATATTCTCCATGAAGCGTCTTTTTGTTGATGAATTCAGTCAACAGCCGCTGGTCAACACAACCATGCTGTTGATAGACTTTGGGTTGGGTGCCATGCTTGTTCTGGCGGCCCTTTTCTTAGGATGGCGTTTATACGACTTGTTCCTGAAGAACGGT
>CBDVDO010000175.1:0-4304 GCA_965372765.1 uncultured Anaerolineales bacterium | reverse complement strand
ACAGGATCAAGTAGCTGGAAGAATCAGCGTGTACTACACAGAAGAAAAACCAGAGTTGGATGAAGGTCCATTTCTCAGTGAAGAACGCAGATTGATTAACACCATCGCGGATCAAGTGGGAAACTTTCTTTTACACCAACGCCTGCAGGATGTGTTTGAAAGGAAAAGCAAAACTGATATAGAAACCAGAGCTGGTTGGCGCGTGATTCTAAGCCTTCTAGAAAAGACTGATCCCAACTTACTGATAACCATAGCCAGAAAAATGGTCCACCAACTCTGCGGTAGCGGGATAAAAGAAGCCACAGACCTGTTGAAATTATTCAGTTCGGCTTACCGGGAAGAAAGGGAACTGCTTGAAGCGAATTTTCCCTATCAATTCGAATCAGATGAGGATGCCATTGGCGCCATAGATGAAGTATTTAAACTCGCCGGGAAGTACCTGGATGAAAACGATATTTTAACCAGCATCCAGCAGTGGATCCGGGAAGATCAATCCGGTTTCTTGATAAACACTCTTGTTCAGCCGGGCTGTTCGATACCTGAAATTCTTAACGCTCTTGACCGATACCTGCATCTATCCACACAGGGTTTAGAGTTATCTGCTGCCAGAGAGCAAAGCGTTCGAGTTTCTCTCATCCGCCGATTACTGAGTGAGCAAAAAAAATTCATTGATACCGCCAAACGCTACATTAATATTGAAGATTTCAACAAATTATCGTCACACATTATTTTCCAATCCGGGAGTTACGGAAAACTAGGCGGGAAAAGTGCGGGGATCTTCCTGGCAATGGAGATAATCAAAAAGTCAGATCTTAACCAGGATTTACTGCAGCAAGTAAAAATGCCCAAAACCTGGTATATCATTTCTGACGCTATGTTTTCATATATCGAGCATAATAATCTTGAAGAGATCATCGAACATAAGTACCTGGATATTGGTGAAATCCGCCAGGAATACCCTTATATTATCCATGTCTTTAAAACATCACCGCTCCCGCCTGAAATAGTCAAAGGGTTATCTATGGCCCTGGATGATTTCGGGGATGTGCCGCTCATTGTTCGCAGTTCGAGCTTATTAGAAGACCAGGTTGGGCTATCTTTTGCCGGTAAATATAAAAGCCTGTTTGTTGCCAATCAGGGAACCAAGGAAGAGCGGTTAAAAAGCCTAATAGATGCAATTGCTGAAGTTTATGCATCCATGTACGGTCCGGATCCCATTGAATACAGGCACGAACATAAACTAATCGACCATCACGAAGAAATGGGAATCCTGATCCAGGAAGTAGTCGGGAGGAAAATTGGCCCCTACTATTTCCCTGCATTTGCCGGAGTCGCATTCAGTCAAAATGAATTCCGGTGGTCCAGCCGAATCAAGAAAGAAGATGGGTTAGTCCGGATTGTGCCTGGATTAGGGACTCGCGCGGTAGATCGGTTGAGCGATGATTATCCAATCCTGGTTGCCCCTGGCCAACCCAGATTGCGTGTAAATACCTCATTGGATGAGGTTGTCCGGTATTCCCCCAGGAAGATCGACGTAATCAATTTAGAAAAAAACACTTTTGAGACAATTGAAATTCAACAATTACTTAAAGAATATGGGGATGAGTACCCAAATATTAAGCAGCTGATTTCCGTCATCACCCAAGACCAGGCCCAGATCCCTACAGGGCTGGGACCTGATTTTGAAAAAGATAAATTAATATTTACATTTGACGGATTGTTTTCGAACTCCTCTTTTCTAAATCTGCTGCGGGGTGTGTTAAATGAACTACAGGATAAACTGAACCATCCCATAGATATTGAATTCGCCTGTGATGGTGATGATTTTTACCTGCTGCAATGCCGTTCCCAGAGTTACGGTGTAGAAAATATTCCAGCGGATATCCCGACTGATATCCCTGGAGAACGGGTAATATTCACTGCCGATCGCTACATATCCAATGGAACGATCCCCAATATTACCCATATCTTATATGTCGATCCGGAACAATACAGTCAACTTCCAACGCGGCAGGATATGCTAGACGTAGGCCGCGCGGTTAGCAGGTTAAACAAAATCCTGCCAAAAAGGAAATTCATCTTGATGGGACCTGGCCGCTGGGGAAGCCGGGGTGATATCAAACTTGGCGTCAGTGTTACTTATTCAGATATCAACAACACAGCAGCTTTATTAGAAGTAGCCCAAAAAAGTGGTGATTATACCCCTGATCTCTCATTCGGCACCCATTTCTTCCAGGATCTGGTCGAATCTTCAATTCGTTATATCCCCATCTATCCTGATGATTATGGCATCATCTTTAATTCTGTTTACTTACTGGAATCAAAAAACACACTCAAGGATATACTGCCAGACTTTGCCCATCTGGAGAAAATTGTCAGGGTGATTGATGTAAAAGACACTTCGAATGGGCAGGTGGTGCAAGTTCTTATGAACGCTGAGAAAAACAAGGCAATCGCCATCCTTACAGAGGAAAATGAATTAAGTGAGATCCAAAGTGAACAAAAATCCATCTCGCAAACGGACTCCCGGGAAGATCATTGGAGCTGGCGTTTAAAAAGCGCAGAAACAATAGCATCTATGATCGATCCGGAAAGATTTGGCGTTAAGGGTTTTTATGTATTCGGAAGTACTAAAAACACCACCTCCGGTCCAAAAAGTGACATCGATATATTAATCCACTTTGACGGGAATGATCATCAAGAGAAAGAATTGCGAGTTTGGTTGGAAGGATGGAGCCTGAGTCTCAGCCACATTAACCAATTAAGAACGGGTTATAAAACAAGCGGATTGTTGGATGTTGTCATCATCACAGATGAGGAAATTAAAAACCGCAGCAGTTATGCAGTGAAAATTGGAGCAATATCAGACGCTGCAATGCCGCTGACTGTTGGCTCAGCCTTGAACAAATAAGGTTTTGCAGATTGGGGGAATCGGGTGAATAATATCAGGCTTCAGTATAAATCGCGGGCAGCACCCTGGGGTTTATCCGGATCAAACCGGACCAATGCCAACTCGGGTCCATCGTGAGCAGCTGAAAAGATAAAAGTTTTACCGAGCTGGTCTTTCCAGGAGCCAGTTATCCTGGCTGACTCATGAACATGACCGTGCAGGGTGATAAGAGGCTGGTGATCCATTATCATGTCTTTTACAGCAATACTGCCCACATGCAGGTCAACCGGTACATGGTCAATCATTTTGCCATCCAATCCGGCCCGGTCCAATTTTGTTTGGTAAGGGGGAGTGTGGAAGAGGAATATCGAATTTGATAAATCATTCTCCCCGATAATGTCCTCCAGATCCTGTTTAATTGTCGCATACTGAATAATATTTTCAGCTTGTTCAACTGAATGCCATCCTTCTTCAGGGGGAACACAGCCCGGATCAACATATCTGGATACGTCATACCGTTCCCAATCCTTATTCATGAAAGGAGTTGGGGGAACATATGCATAACCAAAAACAGTGTGGGAACCAAATTGAGCTGATTGGTTATGGATGTATTCCCAGATGCCCTCTTTCATCATGCAAGAAATTAAATCTTCTTCAACCCTCCGGCTGTCATCGTTGCCAAGGATCAGGAAAACACGCGGATAATCATCCTCCAGCCTGACTTTTAATTTCATAAACTCCGGGGATAAATAATCCTGGATGAAATTACCTTCCCTCATATTTCCAAAAGACGGCAGCAAGTCTCCCCCAAGAAAAACAGCTGCGGGTTTCTCTTCCAGGATCTTCGAAAAAAGTTCTTGATAACGGTTCAGATGACCATGCAGGTCTGACACAAAAAAACAAAGAGACATATTCAATAGCGCTTCAAGCTTATTTATCCCTCACGATTGATTAACTTTCGAGAAATAATACTTTTCAGGCAAATTGGGCCTTCCGACAGGGAATCTGACCCTCAATTCATCCTGGGGGATAGCCACTCAGGAAAGAAACAGGTTTTCATAAATTAATCCCCCTCCTCCTTCCCAATCAGTTCCGGGTGAGCTTTCTCCATCTCTTCACGGCTGGGGTAACCAGAGTAATAATATTTTGTTCGACCTATATAATAGTAAACCTTGTAGATACCATTTTCTACTTCATACCCTGCCATGGTTTGAGTCATAATTCCTCTGCTTGTGATTTCAAGTGGGATAAATCCTCTTGTGAAAGAAAATTGATCTCTTGCTCAACCAGCTTTTCTATCTCTTACTTGCAATTGGAGCAAGCAGAGATAAAAGACGGTTCGGAAGAGTGGGAGTTCCAACAATTCCGCAGGTGATAAAGATTAGCATACCATTCCTCCATCCGTTCATCAACT